>NZ_BAABFL010000088.1:0-2953 GCF_039540975.1 Kistimonas scapharcae | reverse complement strand
ACAATGTAACGGGTATTCACCTGCCAGGTATCGCCATAGTCATCCATGGCAAGCACCAGTACCGGTTCTGCAAAGCCGTTCAGATCAATCTCGAAACTGCCATCGGTTCCACTCTGACCGCTCGCGATAATAGTACGCTCCGGCAATAGACCTTGCCGCTGTTGTTGACGGTATGAGACGACCACAATCTCATTGACTGCCGGTTCGCCGTTTAACGACACCGTGCCACTGACAAAGGTCTGCGCCGCATCCGGTGATGGGACATCAAGCACAATATTGGCGGCAGCCGGTGCGCCATACCCGCCCTGTACTGATAACACCAGTGCGTTCGGGTTTGGAATATAACTGCCCATCAGCCAAGCATCCTTTTCGGCGTGACCGGTCCGTGCAGTATGGGTTGGCGGAGTTTATGGGCTTCAAAGATGGCGGTACCGCTGGCCAGCTGATCCGTCGGCCAAGGATCGGCAGGAAGTGTTGTATCTGTCGTACCAGCCTGAATACAGAAATAGCGATAGCCATTGGGTGTTTGGGGATGGGTAATCGCACCAACACTGTAAGCTGTGTCAGCCTTCATCAGGCTACCGTACTCATCAAAGGCATACACCAGAATCCCATCGGTGTAGGGGCTGGTGATCAGCTCAAAGCTGCCATCGCCTGCGCTATCGAGCTGTGCGATCAGTTCATGGCGTTGCATAGTCACTGCCCTGACCGTTCTAGGTACAGGGCTGCCGTCGACTAATGTGGTACCCAGCACATGGGTATAGCGACTGTAGTCGCCGGTCTGGGGGATCAGAGATGGAACACTCCCTGCCGTCAGATTCCAGAGGGCAGGATCCAGGTTTACGTATTCCGCCGGATCATAGATATCGCTGATCAGGACACCGTCGTTGTTATTGGGGTCACGATCCATGGCCACATAACAGCCGCTGGTATCAAAGCCTCCCTGGTTGGCGATGTGCTTGAGCGTTGCCAGACCACTGAGCACGACGTTCTGGTAAACCGGTTGTCCCTGTGGCCAATCACGAGACAGGTAAACATCATTGTTATGCTGCCAATGAACTCGCACATTCTGTAGTACCGCCCCGTTGTAGCAAGTCTGGTGCAGCCCGGTGGTAAGACCACTGACAATGTAGAATTCAATATTGCGGATATCGCCACTGCCCCAGAAGTGCCAGTAATTACCACAGGTCATGTTGATGACCTTGTGGCCCTTGCCGTCCAGATGGAAACTGCCGCCATTGTCGTTTTGGCTGAGATAGCGACCCTCCATATCAAGATCGGTGGTCAACTCGTAGTAATAGTTCTCCGAGTGATGCCAGACAGACTCAAAATCCTCCGGTGTCTGGATCAGGAAAGGATTGATCTGACTGCCATTGCCGATTGCAAGGGTTGCCATTAGTCTGCATCCCCCCGAATCTGCAAAGTGAAACGGTCATCGTCCGTAGTGCCCTGTCCTGATAAAACGGTTCGCACCAACCAACAGGGGGCTAATGCGCCGGTGGTGTTAAAGCGCAGGACATTACCGCTACTCCAGCCAGTGCCCCAGCCGTCAAAGCGGATGATGAAATACGGTACATGGGTTTCCGGGTTCAGGGGTGCGCAATCGCTGCTGGTAGAACCGCTCGCGATAATGCCGAGGTTTTCTTCCACGACCTGAAAGGTACTACTGCTGGTGAAAATGATCGCCCAGTGGCCATCTACCGCACCTTTGTTGCTGACCTCGATGGGATAGTTGATCAGGTTGTACTGCGCCGTGGTGTCGTCCCCGATGCGATGGTTGCTCCAATTGGGCTCACCGCTATCCCAGGTGCGTTGAGTGAACTCGTCGTGTACCCGGGATTGCAGATCACCATACACGACAGCGCTGCTGACCAGTGTTTCATCTGCCGGAAACTCCCACGCCAACGGGGTGGCCAGGCTGAGATCCCCACTGATCTGCACATCGCTGACCAGCGCCATCTGTTCAATGCGGTCATGAATGGTGAGTGTACCGGCCAGATCCTTTACAAAGGTGACGGTGCCTGTTTCCAGATCTACAGCGTAATCCGCACTGTTGATTGGAGTGTCGGAGTCGTCAGTTACCGTCATTTCAGCCTGATGATTCCGACTTAACGCGACTGTTTGCCCAGCCGTGGGTGAGTTCACCGTGGTGGTACCGGTATGAGCCAGCACCACCACATCACCGGGTCGATAAATGGGCACCCTGCCATCAGCAGGCAGACGTACCGGATCCAAACCTATCAGTTCGCTATCCAACGGGATACTGGTCAGCACCACACTGTTGAAACGGATGGACTGCGGGATGACATGGATGGGATTGACGCCATCGGTGAATGCCACCTGACACCAGCCGCTCTGGTAATCGATATAACCCAGCATCTCCGGACTGCTGATCAGCCCATTGTTATCTGCCTGGGAGCTGATGGTGGCTCCGGTATCGGCACGCAGGGCACTGATTTGCAAACTGGCGCTGCGGATCGGTGCGCCGGGGGTGCGAAAGGCGACCCTGTCCGTCTGATAACCCGCCGCCGTTGTGGCAGAGGCCAACAGATTGACTGCAGGACTGGCACCATCCGGCCATTGGCTGAGGGTCACCTGTGCGCCGGTGTAATCAATGCTGCCGACGATAGTCCCCGCATTGGTAGCGGTGGAGAGATTCCGGATAATGGCACCATCCCGGTCCTGATAGAACGCCCCGCCAAACTCAAACATCACGGAGCCCGGCACCAAAGGTTCTGACGTATTGGGCAATAGACGGATAACCAAATCCGGCACAGTGACACTTTCGGTTTCGGGAAGATGAGACAGAGCGTTCTCTTGGGCCACCACTGACATCGTATTGCCTTGGTAAGTTTCCGTCAGTGTGGTGCTGTCGCCCTCGATGCGCTGTCGGGTATAGACCTTGCCAGCGACCTCGAAATCATAGGCGTTGATCTTGTAGGTTTGATAGCTG
>NZ_BAABFL010000087.1:0-3492 GCF_039540975.1 Kistimonas scapharcae | reverse complement strand
TTACCGGTCAGCAGTCCATTACCGGGGTCGCGCAGCTCATACCATTTCCCCAGCGCCATGTAGCTCAGCACAAAGCTGCCGGGACGGGGCTTTTCTTCCGGGAAAGCGAAGGTGTAGGTAAAGCCTCTATTCTGTAGTTCAATCTGAACGACTTCAGAGACACTGATGCCGGTTGCGGCTGTACCCGGTTGCCAGTTCGCACTGGCATTACCGGCGAAATAACTGCTGGTTCGATAGGCGTCGATTTGCCCGGTTTCATAGTCGATGGAGATGCGCTCAAAGGGATCGGAGCCTGAGACATGGTTGAACGCACCGGCACCATTGTCTTCATACGTACCACCATCGATGCTCAGTACCAAGCTACCCCTCACCACGCCGGCCCCCAGATAGGAGCGGGACTGGTTACCCTGGATATGCCCAAACACCAGCGTCGTATTCAAAGTGCCATGGCGCGTTGGCAGTATCTGGCGACTACCGCTGTAACCCGGCTCATCAATCACCGCCGTTTCACTGGTGGCACTGGGCACCAAGTGAGCATAGATACTGTTAACCTTGATTTTGGTGCTGATGGCAGTGGCGGTTTCCTTGAGATGGGACGCACCATAGTATTTAGCGGCATCTGCGACCTGGGTGCTTTGCAGGCGGGTGAGTTTGGTGCTGTCCCTGCGCTCCGTGCCGGTGGGAGTTGCCGTGCCGCCGGGAAAGGTCTGCTCCAGTGGTGAGCTGATACCCAGCGTCAAACGACGGCGGACAAAGTCCACATAAGTTTCATTTCGGCTGATGGTAAAGGTTTCGGTGCTGGCGCTGACATCGGTGATGCGGATGTACTGTTCGCCTCCGTTGTTTGAATCCAATAAACGATAAACCTCACCAATCTCCGGCAAACGATCCTCGGTTCGTTGTATGGCCTGAATACTGCGCTGACCAACCAGCTGGTCACCCAAAAGTTCCCAGGAGGCATCCACCGCTGGCACCACATAGGACTCAATCCGGTTACGGGCCTCGGTACGCTCATCGGTCTGGCTTCCGGTATTGAACAGCAGCACATCAACCTTGGTATCCTGCGGTGGCTCGGTAATGATCAGGTGTGCGCCAAGGTAAGGATCGGTATTGTCGGTGCTGACACCGGCATAGACCTTCCGCAAAGAGACATCACCAAGGGTGCGATCAATGCGGGATATATCCCGAAACAGATTATTGATATCCCCATCAATCACTTCATTTCCCGTGGCTCGACCGCCGCCGTCAGACTCATCGGTGAGTCGTTGGGAAGCGTAAAGTTTGACATCATCCGGAAGAATCGCCATCCATGGATCTCCGTTAATGATCAGGGTGCGACGGTTAGCAACCTGAGAGTGAGCGAGTAAAGGTAATCGTTATCGGGGTAGGCGTAGGGCAGCACTTGTTGTGCCTCGACAGCAGCACCATGACTACGATCGAAGATCACCTGAAAGCTGCGATCATCAGCAAGAGTAAGCGTCATGACTTTTCCGGCTTCCGCTTCCAGTGCTTTGAGTGATTCGATCGTGGCGCGAGTGACCCACGCTGACTGTTCCCCGGATAACTCAATTTCACGCCCATAGCGTTTTGCCTGCTCCTGTACCAACAACGCGCCGGTCAAGGTGCGCTCGGTTTCCTGCTCTACCGGTTGCCATTGGTATTCGTTTATCCACAGCAGATCATCGGGCAATGTCACACTCTCCAGCTGCATCAAACGGCCCTCATGCCGGCAAGCTCCAGCGCCTTGAGGAGTTTCAGTTCCTCACTTTCCTGAACGCCGATATCCACCCGGCCACCGGGGTACTCAAGACGAATGGTGCGATCAGGCGTGTGTTTGGTTGCTGGCGATGGCACGTGAGCAGCAGGCGCTGATGTTGGTTGGCTGACGGGTTGTTCCGGTGTGGATGACCTTTGCTGTTCACGCTCCCTGTCTCGAAGCGATTGCTGACGCTGATCATCAGACAGCTGGCGTCGTTTTTCGTTATACACCTGCCGGTTCAACCGCAGGGATTTCTCAAGGTTAGCAATGGACTCGGCATCCCCCTTGTCTCGCGCCTCCTCCAGCTGTTGTTTCAGCTCCCGGTTCTGGCGCTCGAAGTTGCGTTTCTCCACGGCTCCGGTATTGCCTCGCAAGCGGTCCAGCTCACTTTGCAAGCTTTCCAGCGTATTGCGGGTGCTGCTGTTTAAGGCATCCATCTGGGTCCTGGCTTGGGCCAGCGCATTGTTGAGTGTGGATAAGTCAGCCTCATTCAGCAGGTTCAGACTGTTCCCCATGGCTGAGGCCTGTCGGGTAAATGCCTGGGCGGAAAGCTCACCGTCCTGCCAGGCTTGCATGAGTTCGGTAAAGGCAATCTTCTGTTCCAGAAATTGAGCCTTGGTGATCTCTGCGGCAATCGCCGTATGCTTGAACCAGTCGCTGATCCCCGTGGCTTCCAGGTGGCCCATGGACTGGCTGAGCTCATCCGCTTTCTGGCGGGCGTCATCCAGCTGTTGGCGAAGATCCGCTATGGCACCTCCGGTATTGCGAATCCCCTCCGTGCTGTTGTCCTGATTCATGGCATGGAAGGCTTTTTCTGCTGCAGGACTCAGGGCATGCAGTTCTTGGGTGATGCCGTTGATATGGTTGGCCATCATGCCGGTGACGGACTGTGCGTTACCGGCACTTTGGGTGATGCCGGCAAATGCCTCATCACCATCGTTCCTGATGGACTGGAAACCTGTCGACGTCGCTTTGGCCGCTTCCTTGAGTTCACGGAGTTTTTCCCTGAGCTTCTCAGCGGCATCCTGGTAATCCTCTGCCGAGAGCTTCTGCTCGGTATGGGAGCGGGCCAGCACCACACCGATATCCGCCAGCTCGGCGCTGGTCTCGGAGGCATCAATGGCTTGCATCGCTGCCTGAATATCCCCGAAGAGTTGACTGCTGCTCTGCGCCGTTTCTTTATTGGCGTTTTGAATAGCTGTGTTGGCAGTGGTCATTGTGCTTTTGACCGTCTCCATAGACTGCGCCACTTTCGGCATCTCGACGGTGGCGGCATGGGCAAAGCCGCTGATAGCCTCCTGCATATCGGCCGCATCGTTCCGAATGGACTCGGCCAGCACATCAAACCGGTTTTCCAGATCCTCGGCCATGCCGCCGGCTTTTTTCTGCAGCTCCCCGTTACCCAGCGCACCGGCGATATCCGACACCAGCCCACTGATCTTGGCACCTGCCAGGTTCAGCGATGCCTGCAGGCCGGACACGGCCGATGTAATGCTGTTAAAAACCAGCTTGACCGCGTTGCCCAGGAGCGTGAATGCCTGAATGGCAGGACCAGTCGCATCCACGATGCCTTGCAATCCTACCCGGGTTTTGTCGACAAACTCATTCAAGGTGAGATCTGCAAAAAACGCTTTGATGGACTCGGCAATACCGATAAACGTATCCGACACGGATTGGGCGATTTGCTTCAGTTTGCCGTTCTTGTCGAGCGTCTCCAGCGACTGGTTGAGCTG
>NZ_BAABFL010000086.1:0-723 GCF_039540975.1 Kistimonas scapharcae | reverse complement strand
TCAATCTTGTAGACGACGATGATATCGATCTTGCCTTCCTGCACCTCCGCCAGTAACCGTTTCAGGGCAGGGCGCTCCATGGAGCCACCGGAGAAACCCCCGTCGTCGAAATGGTCATCAATTGCCGTCCAGCCTTCATGCTTTTGCGAGGCGATATAAGCGGCGGCCGCTTCACGTTGGGCGTCCAGACTGTTGAACTCCTGCTCCAGCCCTTCCTCGGAGGATTTGCGGGTATAGATGGCGCAGTGTGTCTTGAGTGGCTTTCCGTTAGTCATTGTTTTCCTTCCTCAGTCCAAAAAAGGCCGGTCCATTCCAGTGGGTGCCGGTGATGACCTTGGCGATACGGCTCAGGTTGGTGTAAATCTCACCCCTGTATTCAAAGCCGTTTTTAACCACCAGCACGTTATGCCGTTCACCGTGGTAGTCCCGGGTCAGGCGGGTACCAATGGGCAGCTCTTCCTGACGCTTGCGGGTGATCCTGCCGTTCTTTATCCGCCTGCGCAGTGTGGCCAACGCGTCGTTCGCCCGTTTGCTCAGGCCCCCATGAAAAATCTCCTGTACCCGCCAGGCCAGCCGCATCATCAGGAGGTTGGGATGCATGGCAGGCGCTGGTTTGAAATAGAGTTCCTGCCACAGATCTTTCAGTTCCCGGGTATTCATTTTCCGGATGCGATCCAGCTGGTGGTCGAGTGCTTCACTGTCGTTCATGGTCGTCTGTTTCCT
>NZ_BAABFL010000085.1:0-7827 GCF_039540975.1 Kistimonas scapharcae | reverse complement strand
AATTCCGAGACTGGCAAATATTATCGAATACGCCTCATGCTGGCTGCCATGTGGTCTGCACAGGAGTTTTTGAGTACTTACCAAAATGGTTCGTGGTTATGATGTTGCCGGTGATGAAAATTGCCTCCCGGTTGAAATTTTTGCCCCGGCATTAAGGGTCTTGAGAGGCGCTGTCCACAATACTGATGGGATGTTTGGTAGTCGTATTCGACAGCCTTTTTTGACTGTTCATGCTGGTGAAGATTTCAGTCACCTGCTCAGTGGTTTGCGGGCAATTGATGAGGCAGTTGAATTTTGTGAGTTTAAGGAAGGTGATCGGATTGGTCATGCCCTAGCATTAGGGCTCAATGTTTCAACCTGGGCAAAACGGCAACGCAGAACCTATCTTACAGCAACAGAGCATCTTGATAATCTGGTGTGGTGTTACCATCAGGCGGTTGGACTTTCGCAAATAATAGGGGAGTTCCATGGAGTTCTGGCCTTGCTCTATAGCAAAATTCAGCGTTGGTCTAATGTTGTATATGGACAGAGTCACACCCCACGGGATTTATACAAAGCTTGGCATTTACGGCGTAACTGCCCTTTACGGTTAAAAGAAACCTCTTCGTTAGCTGGCCCTGAAGGCCTCTTGTGGGTACCCGACCGACGATGGCTGGAGAGCCATCCCGTAGATTCGGCAAAAAAGCTATGGGATAAATATCTGCGGCCAGTAAAAGTAAAAGACCAAGGGCTTTATGTAAACAGGGTCATCACCGTAACTGTTGATTCAGATAAAAATCATAATATGAATGTTTTGTCAGGAGAGAGTGAGTGGGAAGATAGGGTATCCCCTGCTGAATTGAATCTTTGGGAAGCAATACAGGATCTGCTGATTGATCGTTATAACCAGCGGGGTATTGTGATTGAAGCCTGCCCAACTTCAAATTTGTACATAGGCAGGTTTCATCACTACCGTGAACACCCGGTTTTTCGGTGGTCGCCTCCCAAAACTGAATGGCTCAGCCCCGGCGAGAGGTTTAATCGATTTGGACTTCGCAACGGTTGTATCAAGGTTTGCTTAAATACGGATGACTCCGGGTTGATGCCAACAACGATTGCCAATGAGCACCGGATAATTGAGATGACTGCCCGTGAAGATTATGACGTTGGTGCGCGGGATGCAGAGCTTTGGATTGATCAGATCCGTCAGGATGGTGTGAAGATATTTCAAGACAGTCATTTGCAGTGGGTCTTTGAAAATTAAAAAACTGGTTTTCTCACAAGTAGGGCTGAGTTAATACAATAGCAGCAGCGCGAACCAGCCCGCCCCTTGAGTCTTACCTTGCAAGTTATGATTACATCGAAGCTGCGGTTTGCGCGGCTTTTGATTCCGGCGGTTATACTCAGAAAACCATTACCGATTTTTTTGGGCTGCATTATTCCACGGTGAGTAAGATGATTGCACGCCAAACGTGAAGTCTCCAACCATACTTCATTTATTCAATTGTTACTCCGACCCAATCAATATTTTATGAAAATTCTCGTTACCGGCGGAGCCGGTTATATCGGCTCCCATACCTGCGTTGAGTTACTGAATACCGGGCACGATGTTGTTGTGCTGGATAATCTTTGTAATAGTTCACCCACTGCCATCAAGCGTGTAGAAAAGATCACGGGTAAGTCACTGACCTTTGTTGAGGGTGATATCCGGGATGAACATACGCTCAACTCGTTAATGAAAACCCATCAGTTTGATGCGGTGATGCACTTTGCTGGTTTGAAGGCGGTTGGTGAGTCCTGCACCATGCCTCTGAAGTATTACGACAATAATATCAGTGGCACTATTACTCTTTGCCGGGTGATGGCAGAGCATAATGTTAAGCGATTAATTTTTAGCTCTTCTGCCACGGTATACGGTGATCCGCATACGCTCCCCATTGAAGAGAACTTTCCACTGTCGACCACGAATCCTTATGGCCATTCAAAACTGGTGATTGAGGAGGTACTTCGGGAACTGTATAAGTCTGATTCGCAATGGAATATCGCCCTGCTGCGCTATTTTAACCCGGTGGGTGCTCACCCTTCTGGCATGATCGGTGAAGACCCTAACGATATTCCCAATAATCTGTTGCCTTATATTTCACAGGTGGCCATTGGCAAGCTGAAGCAGTTGCAGGTGTTTGGCAGTGATTATCCGACTCACGATGGTACCGGTGTACGAGACTATATTCATGTGGTGGATCTGGCTCGTGGTCATGTGAAAGCACTGGAAAGACTCACGGATGATAATCAGGATTGCCATGTATGGAATCTGGGTGTTGGTAAAGGGTATTCAGTGCTGGAAATGATCCACGCCTTTGAAAAAGCGTCCGCTAAAACGGTGCATTATGTTGTGACGGATCGTCGCCCGGGTGATATTGCGGCCTGTTATGCGCATCCGGAAAAAGCCGAAAGGGAATTAGGATGGAAAGCGGAGTATTCACTTGACGATATCATGGCCCATGCGTGGAAGTGGCAATCGGAAAATCCTCAAGGGTATTGTTCAATGGAACTATAAGACTTGTTTCAGGATTACCCATCGTTTGTGGCCAATAATGCAAGATAAAAATCATGGTAAAGTCCCTAGTGTGAGTAATTAATCATTAGGTAAACCCCCGGCTATGCTGGGGAGACTCGCATAGGTTTTACCGAGGCGTCGGTATCTAATCTCGAGGTTCCGCCAAGAATCAAGAGATTTAGCTTATGCCAGACTACAAGAGTCTGACCCATACCCGCTGGGATTGTAAATATCATGTGGTTTTTATTCCGAAGAGGCGCCAGAAGGTGATCTACGGACGGTTGAGAAAATTTCTCGGAAACATATTCCACGAACTCGCCAAGCGTAAGGGGTGTGAGATTCTGGAAGGCCACTTGATGCGTGATCATGTCCACATATGTATCAGTACCCCTCCAAAATATTCAGTGTCACATGTTGTCGGTTACTTAAAGGGCAAGTGTGCCATAGCGATAGCTCGTCATTTTAAAGGTTGGCAACGGAACTTCAGTGGAGAGCACTTCTGGGCAAGAGGGTATTTTGTGACAACGGTTGGTTTGGATGAAGATGTTGTCAGGGCATATATCCGTGACCAGGAAAAGAATGATGAACGACATGATCAATTAAATCTTGGTTGGGACTCGCGCCCATGGGCGCAATAAAAGCCCTTTGAGGGCGTCATCTAATAAGCCTCCGGCTTTGCCGGAGGTCATTTAACTATCTCTTCATTCAAGCAATTTAAAAATGAAATAACTGTGAAGACTGAAAGCGATAACAGGGAGTACATCCTGACGAATTTGCTGTTTTCCCGTAAAGTTGAACAGCTGGAAGGTTTGCTGGGTGGCTTCAATATTTTTGAAGCGATAGGCGCGGTTAACCGTGAGCTTCGGCATAGCGACTTTCTTGCTTTTTTGTTGCAGCCCGATCGTCCCCACGGGCTGGGTGGACGTTTATTACGGGAATTCATTGTCGAGTTCTTCGCCAACTACAACGGTAATGATGCCCCATCACTGATTGATGTGGGTTGTTATCAGTATGAGGGTTTTTCCGTCTATCGGGAGTGGAAGAATATAGACCTGCTAATTGTTTCTGAACAACATAAGCTGGTTCTTGCGGTTGAAAACAAAATCTGGTCAGGAGAGCACTCGAACCAGTTAACTCGCTACCAGAAACACGTTGAAACCCAATACCCTCACTATAAGCGATTTTATGGTTTTCTGACGCCCACCCGGGAGTTCCACCTGGATGACCTTGCCGCCAGTGTGGTCGGCGCCCTGTTGTTTGAATTTGCAAGGGCGGGTAGAGCGGTCATCCGCTCAGGTGGGGCCCGTCAATCGTAATAGGTGCTGCAATGTCTCGAAACTATTTTGGTACGGATGGTATCCGTGGCCGTGTGGGTGAATTTCCGGTTACGCCGGATTTTGTGCTCAAGCTGGGCTGGGCCGCAGGGCAGGTGCTCAATGCGGAAGGCCAGGGCTGTGTACTGATTGGCAAGGACACACGAATATCCGGGTATATGTTTGAATCCGCCCTGGAGGCGGGGCTGTCGGCGGCGGGCATGGATGTCTACCTGCTCGGCCCCATGCCGACACCGGCAGTGGCTTACCTCACCCGCACCTACAACGCCAGCGCGGGGATTGTCATCAGTGCCTCGCATAACCCCTATCCGGATAATGGTATCAAGTTCTTCAGCGGCCAGGGGCTGAAACTCCCCGATGCCACTGAGCAGGCCATAGAGGCGATGCTGGAAAACCCGTTTACCTGTGTTGCCCCGGAAAGACTCGGCAAGGCGCGCCGGATTGATGATGCGCCCGGGCGGTACGTTGAATACTGCAAGTCCACGGTTTCGCCCCGGCTGGACCTGCGTGGCCTGACCGTGGTGGTCGATGCCGCCAACGGCGCCTGTTACCACGTTGGCCCCGCCGTGTTTGAGGAGTTGGGCGCCACGGTGATCACCATCGGAAACTCGCCTGACGGGCTCAATATCAACCGGGATGTGGGCTCCACCGCGATCGAGGCCCTGCAGCGTCGGGTGGTGCTGGAGCAGGCCGACCTCGGTATTGCCTTTGATGGCGACGGCGACCGGTTGATCATGGTCGACCATGAAGGCCAGCCACTGGACGGGGATGAGTTGCTTTACATCCTGGCCTGCCATGAACAGCAACAGGGGCGGCTTTACGGCGGCGTGGTGGGCACCGTGATGTCCAATCTGGGGCTTGAGCATGCGCTGGCGGAGCGGGAGATCTCGTTTGTGCGGGCAAAGGTCGGTGATCGCTATGTGATCGAACAGTTGCTGCAACACGGCTGGCACCTGGGCGGTGAATCCTCCGGACACCTGATCTGTCGTCGGGTCTCCACTACCGGGGACGGCATTGTCGCGGCCCTGCAGGTACTGGACGCCATGCTCGATAGTGGCGAAACCCTCAAGACCCTCAAGACCCTCAAGGCAGGTATGCGGAAGTATCCCCAGCACATGATCAACCTGCGTATGAGCGAGCGCCGGGATGTCAGCAAGATACCCGCCATCACCCGCGCCGTGGAAGCGTGTGAACAGTCTCTGGGTGACAGTGGTCGTGTACTGTTGCGCGCTTCCGGCACC
Source organism: Kistimonas scapharcae (assembly GCF_039540975.1). Lineage (NCBI taxonomy): Bacteria > Pseudomonadati > Pseudomonadota > Gammaproteobacteria > Oceanospirillales > Endozoicomonadaceae > Kistimonas > Kistimonas scapharcae. The sequence goes on along the minus strand of NZ_BAABFL010000085.1, from coordinate 2,716 downwards.
GAGCCGGTATTGCGGATCATGACCGAAGGGGAAGACCAGGAGCTGATTACTGCCCGGTGCCAGCAACTGGCGGAGCAGGTGGAGGCCGTGTTGAAAGTGCTTAACGGCTAGCCGGCGCTTTTCGGAACTGGCCGCAACAGGTATGATCGGCGCCGCAAATTCCTGGTGGCAAACCCTGATGACCGATACCCGATACAGCCGTTTCCTGTTTTATTGTCTTCTACTGATCCTGCTCTGGTTGCCATTGCCGTTTGGCAGCAAGCCGGAATGGGCCATGGGGCTGTTCCAGCTTCTGATAGGCCTGCTGGCCGGTCTATGGCTGGTGGGGCTTGCTTTCGGCAAGGTTGCGCTGACGGACGGGTTTAACCGGGGGCGGCCGGTGCTGTTGGCGCTGTCGCTGGTGACTGTCTGGCTGCTGGTCCAGTCGATACCGTTACCGGCCGGGTGGGTGTCCCAGCTTTCACCGGTCGCTTATGACGCGCACGCCCGGACGGCATCAGCATTGGGGGTGTGGTTGCCACCGGACATTCCCCTTTCCCTTGATGCATTTGCCACCCGTGTCCACGCACTGTTGACCCTGGCCTACACGCTGCTGTTTGCGCTGACACTGCTGCTGGTGACAGATCAGCACTGCATGAAGTGGCTGGCCTGGGCCATTGTCACAGGCGGTGCATTCCAGGCGTTTTACGGTGTCATCAGTACCCTGTCCGGACTGGAATGGGGCTTTTTCATGCCCAAGGAAGCCGGGCGGGGTGTGGCCACGGGCACCTTTGTTAACCGGAACAGTTTTGCCGGGCATCTGGAAATGACACTGGCCATAGGCATCGGTCTGCTGATCTCCCAGTTACAGGAGCATCGCGCCCGGGATCGTCTGGAATGGCTGCGTAATACCCTCAAGACCCTGATGAGCAGCAAGGTCCTGCTGCGGGCAATACTGGCGGCCATGGTGATCGGGCTGGTGATGTCGCGGTCCCGGATGGGGAATACGGCGTTCTTTTCCAGCCTGCTGGTGACAGGATGCCTGTATGCCATTTGCCGGAAAAAACTGTCCCGCGGCATGATTGTGCTGTTTCTCAGCATCATTGTGATTGATACGGTGATTGTCAGTCAGTGGTTCGGGCTGGAGAAGGTGGTTGAGCGTATTGAGCAGACCCGCATGGACAAGGAGTTGCGGGCCGATGTCAACCCGGTGTCGCTGGAGATTATCGGGGATTTTGCCCTGACCGGTTCCGGTGCAGGTACCTTTTATACCACCTTACCCGCCTACCACGATGGCACCTGGTGCGGTTTCTTCGACCTGGCCCATAACGATTACCTGCAGTTTCCTCTGGAATTTGGCATTCCGGCGTTTTTGTTGCTTGCATTTTCCCTGGTATTCGGATTGTGGCAGGCCGTTCGGGCCATGCAGGAACGACGCAACCGGCTTTACATCGGTATGGGCTTTGGCTCCGCCATGGGGGTTGTGGCCCTGCTGATTCATTCGGCCGTGGATTTCAATCTGCAGATACCCGCGAATGCGGGGTTGTTCGTGGTGTTACTGGCGATCGGTGTGCTGGCCCGGCATTTGCCGACACGGATGAATGGGGGCGGTGGTGCCGTTCGGCACCGTTGAGCAAGCTGCATCTTGTTGGTAGTGGGCCAGATGTGTGGCTGGCATCCTTGGAGGCGTTGGTACTAAAGTCTCTAAATTGGCAAAACACACATTTGAACCTCTACCTTCAACGTCTCTATAAGTTTTAGCTCAGCCAGCGCCCTGAATTTCCCTTACTGTCTCATCATTTCTGCGGAGTGTTGTTTGGCAGAGAGCATTGTCCACCCTGTCTTTTTGCTGTTTCGCTTTACGTCAGGAACCGGTAATCTTCGCTACCGGTTTTTCCTGACTGAAGGCTGCTGTTCCCTCCATGATCGATATCCATAACCATATCATTCCCGGCATTGATGACGGGGCTGCCGAAATGGCCGACGCCCTGGACCTGCTTCGCCTGGCGGTTGCTGACGGCATCACGCAGGTGGTGTGCACCCCCCATATGCATGACGGGCGCTATGACAACGATATCGATACCATCCGTCCCGCCTTTACCGCCCTGCAACAGGCTTCCAGCCAGGCGTCGATTCCGCTGCGGCTGGCCATGGCGGCTGAAGTGCGGGTCAGCGATGAATTCATGGTACAGCTGCGTCGGGGCAGGGTGCCCCTGGTTGGGCAGTGGCAAGGCAGTGACTGTGTGCTGCTGGAAATGCCGCACCAGCAGGTTCCGGTGGGGCTGGATAACCTTCTGGCGTGGCTGCAGCGCCAGAATGTCCGCCCGGTCATTGCGCATCCTGAGCGTAACAAGGAGCTGATGCGCTACCCGGAGCGAAGCCTGAAGCTGGTGGAACGCGGTGCGTTATTCCAACTGACAGCAGGCTCCGTGGCGGGGCATTTCGGCGGACAGGCACAGGATACTGCCCGCTGGCTGCTGGATCGTGAGCTGGTGCAGTTTGTCGCATCCGATGCCCACCATGCTGTCCGGCGACCACCGGCCATGAAAGCGGCCGCCGATACGTTGCAGGAGTGGTATGGGGTCGGTGTCAGGGATCTGCTGACCGATACACTTCCGCGGCAATTGACCGAATCCCTGTTTGGAGCAGAGGTACAGGGAAAGATCATGAAAGGCCTTGCTATCATTGACTTCGCGGGCAATTGACCGCCACCAACACTTTTTCTTTTTAGCCATGT
>NZ_BAABFL010000084.1:0-11255 GCF_039540975.1 Kistimonas scapharcae | reverse complement strand
GGCTGGGTTACATGGCTGCGCGAACCTGCCCCATGCCAGCAAGGCTTCTCAAGCTGGCTGAGCCACAGTGGTAATCAGGAAATATAATGTTGCTCCTTTTGCGTAATAAGGACTTCGTAGATTTCTCCAATCATTTCTAAATTCTGACGATTGGAAACAATCTTTAAACCAATTGCCTAAAGTATTGTTGCCATATTGAGCAGCCCAATAAACGATAAGGTCGTAGTTTAGTGATATGACCGTCTCGAAGCTTTGCATAAACTTGTAAATGCTTTGCAAGTGCAAACGGGCATCATCATATTTAACGTGTGTTTCTCGTACCGTGGAAATGAGAGCATTTCTGACCTTTTCATATGCTATTTCCACTTCACCTCTTGGTAGATCAAGAGCTTCATTGACAAGTTTGGCTTGCCATAATCGACGCAGAACCAGTTCAAAGTCATTGACACCGAACTTTTCAAATACCGCTTGAACCTTCTCGGTTAAATATCCAAGTTCAACAGACTTCTCATATAGAGATTCATATTTAAAACACTCGTGAACGGCAATACTGGAGCCATTTCCAAGCAGAAGTGAACCTTGATGAAACTCTTCTTTGATTTCATCCCAATTAAGTATTTCAGCCATATACGGCTTCCTTCACTTCATCTTTAACTGATATTTCGCCGGCGAGGAGTTTGGGGAGGAGGGTGTCCCTGAGCTCAACAAGAGAGTTTATTTCTTTGCAGACTTCTTTTAGCTTTTCAAAAATTATCGCAGCTGTTTTATCAAACTGATCGATTATCTCTTGAGATGGAACTATAACAACTTGGTTTCGAAGAATGTCAGTTTTTAAATTCGTAAAGACGCTGCCATTTCCTTGTGCCACCAAAGCTTTCCTTATTTCTAAAAACAGCTGGTAGAGATATACATCGCTAAATAATTTTTTTGATGGAAAATGAAGCCAACCATCATGAATACATGCGTCTAGTTCAAGGAACTTAGGTAATCCTGGAGTTGCACTGTTAGATAGAATTAACGCTCCTCTTTTCAGAAAAACCGTTTTCTTTAGACCTTCTTCTTTTATGCACTCTCTGGTTTTAAATAGAAATGGACTTGGTTCTGAAGTAGCATCTGCAATTTTTGTCCAAGGCAAGCCCTTATCAACAATATATTCTTTGATTGGCCTTGGTGAACCACCTCTTTTAATTTCAAGATAATTACCCAATGGCTTGGCCTCCCACCCCTCCGGAATCTCACCCAACTCTGAATCCTGCATAGCAGAAGGAAACAGTGCAGCCGTTCGAGCAAGCTCGGCGTAGGCTTCAGGCTGTTCGGTTTGCAGGGTGTTCAGGCTTGCCTCGTCTCGGGCGGAGATGGCGCACATGGCTGCCCGTTCGGCTTCTTCGGCACTGCCGCCTGCTGCCAATACCGCTAGTTTGGCTTTTACCGGATCGAAATCGACAAACCAGCTTTTGAAGAGCGTTTGGGCGATGGCTTCGAGGGTTTGGTTGGTTTGCTGGTTGAGGCTGATTTTAGAATCCAGACTCCACAATTTTCTAGCCAGTTCTTTCTGGTAGTCGGGATCAACAGGAACTCGAATTCTTGCTTTATGCAGATGGTTACGATTAATTCCCGGAACAGCAGCTTTATCGCTGTAATCACTGAACCGGATCGTTTTCAGAAAATAGTAAACAAATAATGGGTCATTTCCTTTAAAATCTTTTACATAAAGCGTGGTGTTTAAAGGCCAGAAATCCTTCTCTGTGTAGTAAACCCCTCCTATCGTTCCATATCGCCCTGTGACAACACCTGGCCCCTTTACTTTTGCTGCATTATGGCAACCAGATTCACCTGATGAAGATATAATAGAGACTTGTCCATCAACTCTATTCTTCTTTGGTAGGTCGTAACCACGCTTAAGCTCAATGAAATCTCCAAGCTCAATATCAATCCATTTAGACATGGTAACCCAGCCCTGAAAAGTTTTTCTTAATCTCCTCTTCCAACCGATCGCTTTCTGAAAACTGCTCTTGAAGCAATCCAGTTAACCGCATCATTTTGTCAGCAAAGGGCTCCCCATCATCATCCTGTTCAGCAGCACCCACATAACGCCCCGGCGTCAGAACAAAGTCGTGTTTCTGAATATCTTCCAGAGAAGCCGCAAAACAAAAACCGGGCTTATTTTCGTAGCTCTTACCTTGTTGCCAAGCGTGGAAGGTATCAGCAATCGTGGCAATATCTTCCCGAGTGAAATCCCGCAGCACCCGGTCTTTCATAAAGCCCATATTACGGGCATCAATAAACAGCGTCTCGCCCCGACGATCCACCTGGCCGGAAATTGCTCCTGCATTTTCGGCACTTCCGCCATCCTTGGCGGTCGCATTTTTACCCTGCTTGTTCTTGGTCAAAAACCAGATACAGGCGGGAATCTGGGTATTGGTAAACAGCTGACCCGGCAGTGCCACCATGCACTCCACCAGATCGGCCTCAATCAGCTTACGGCGAATCACCCCTTCATTATTGGTATTGGAACTCATGGAACCATTGGCCAGCAGCAGCGCCATAGAACCATTGTCGTTCAAATGGTGAAGCATATGCTGCATCCAGCCAAAGTTGGCGTTGCCTTTGGGCGGTGTGCCGTATTGCCAGCGCACATCCTCTTCCAGCCGGGCATGCCACCAATCCTTGATATTGAACGGCGGGTTGGCCATCACAAAATCGGCGCGCAGGTCCGGATGCTGGTCATCCAGAAACGTGTCGGCGTTCTTTTTGCCAAAGTTAAAGTCGATGCCCCGAATCGCCATATTCATGGCCGCCAGCTTCCAGGTGGTGGGGTTGCTCTCCTGACCATACACGGAGATATGCTTTTTCTGCTCGCTGGCGTCGTAATGGCGCTCTTTGGCGTGCTCCTCAATAAACTTCTCACTGGAGACAAAGAAACCACCGGAGCCCATGGCCGGGTCATACACCCGCCCCTGAAAGGGTTGCAGCATTTCCACTATCAGGGTAACGATGCTTTTCGGCGTGTAGTACTGGCCACCCTGCTTGCCTTCCGCCAGGGCGAACTGGCCGAGGAAGTATTCATAAACGTGACCAAGGATATCCTTGCTGTGCAGTTCCAGCTTTTCGCCCTGGTATTCCGGGTTGCGGAAGCTGGTGTCTGAAAAGCTGTTAATCAGGCCGATCAGTTTTTCGTTGTCCAGCTGATAGTTGCTGATGCGGTTCAGAATGCCTTTCAGTTTGCTGTTGGCTTTTTCAATTTCATCCAGGGCATTGTCGATCAGCCAGGAGATGGAGCGCAGCTTAACGTCTTCCCCCTGTTCGTTCTGCCAGATTACGGAACCGATGGCCAGGGTGGCGGTATCTTTCAGTGTGCTCCAGCGGGCATGCCTGGGCACCCAGAAGATGTTTTTCTCCTGGTAATAGTCGAGAATTTCCAGCTCATCGGCAATGGCCTGCTGGTAATCTTCATCGGAATTGAAATCGTCCCGGGGCAGGTAGTAGATATTGTCATCGTCGTTTTTCTGAAAGAGCGCCTTCAGTTCTTCCTGACGCTCTTCAAAGGCGTCCGACACATATTTCAGAAAGATCAAACCCAGCACAATGTGCTTGTAGTTGGCGGCATCAAGGTTACTGCGCAGTTTGTCCGCAGCTTTCCATAGCTTATCGTCCAGCGCCTTAAGGAACTGCTGTTCTGTCGTATTCATGGGTTAACCGTTGTTAGGTTCAGATTGGGATAGGGTGTAATGTCAGGCGGTTTTCTGTGGCATAGTCACAAGAAAACAGTCAGCCTGATGGTTTTAAATGTCAGCACATCTTTTGGCAGGCGCGTATCACATCAATGACCGCATAACAGTCTGCCAAAGCCCGATGACTTTCCCGGACATCACTGCCCAGGCATCCCTTGAGAAACGACAAACTGTGGGATTCCATATGGGGCAATGCCTGTCGTGACAGTGCCAGACTGCAGATGACAGGGTTGGGCAGGGGCATATGCACTTTCAAAAACCGGGTATCAAACGGTGCGTTGTGGATGATCAGGGTTTCATTCCGGATAAACGCACTGAGGTTGGTTATTGCCGTGGAGATATCCACACCGTCGGTTTCCAGCATGTGGTCCGTTATGCCTGTCAGCTCCTGAATGAAGGGAGGAACCTGTTCATTATCAGGTAACCGGACCAGATGGCTTATGCTGTCTACCGGCTTAAGGTTTCTGACCTTGATTGCTGCCACTTCAATGATTTTGTTCTTGTGATGGCTGAAACCGGTGGTTTCCAGATCAAGTACCACAAAAGCATGCGGTATGGTTGGTGGCGTGTAGTCTACCGTAAAGCCGGTGGTGGCTTTCCTGTTCTCCGAGCTTTCGGCTCTGCGGGTTACTGGCCGCTTATTCCCTCTTGTGTTTTGACTTTCGAACTCCCTCATCCATTTTTGATAGAGTTCAGTTCTGCCTTGCTTTGTGAGCATGTGGACAACCTGAAACGATAATCTTGCCTGCCGGAATCGTGTCTTTGTAACCGGGCTGATTATAAGCTGTCCCGGCAAGCGGTGTGATGAACAAATCGCACCCACGCTACCGCCCGAAGGAGTCGCACGATCGTTTCATGACCGGCGGAGCATGGGCCTCGGTAGCTCGATGTTGAATGAATGTTTAGAAATGAAACGTCGTATGTAATCACATTTGGAGAGGCGAAACTATTGCAGTTATGGCATAAAGACTACGGTTTTTGCTGCTGACCCTCTGACCGTTTCTCACGCTCAAGCTGCCGCAGTATGGTAAAGCGTGTCTGGCCCGGGTTGTGGTCCCAGCCGGGGTCGAGATCTTCTGGTACTGTGCGGCTCTTGCCGGTGCGAGGGTTTTCCCAAAGACGGGTTTTGATGTTTGGCTCCGGTGATGGTTTTAGTCCGTAGGCTTTAAGCTCCTGGCGGTTCAGCTGGATAACGCCGCAGCGGCAGTTCCAGCCGTTCGGTGGGAAGTGGGTTGTCCAAAAAGTATGATTTACCGGATACACCCTGCCATCCCATTGTTGGTGTTCGGGTCGTACCCGGTGGTCTTCCACTGCGTCGTACATCAAGAATGGCGCGGTTGCAGCGTTTGCCCGAATGCTTTGCCAGTGGCCTACGCTATAGGCGCTTTGCAAGTTAGTCCGGAAAATAGTTGCCAGCCTGGATGCACTGCCCAGCTGGGCTTTGACGATCTGTCCGGTATCCGGGTCCACAACATCCTGTTTACCCCACCATCCGGCCTTTTGCAGGGCAGGGATGAGCTGCTGTTTAAACTCCGTCAGCGTCTTCCCGTCGTCTATGGCCTGCTGTGTTTTTTTGGCTACGAAGGCCAGCAGATCCAGGTTCATCATCTTGGCCACAGTAAAGGCCGCGTCATGTTCCTCTGCGAGCATATCCTCCCAGCGAAATGACAGCTTAAGCCCTTTGCGTTCAAAGAACCGAATAGCCTGGGCGGGTTTCAGGGTAAAACCGGCAGTGACTTCCAGGAAGTCATAGTGGCTTGAGGACATAATGGATATTCATCGGTTATCGCATGAAACTTCTGACAGATATGGCGTGTATTCTCCAGTAATGCTTTGCTGGTGATCTGTAGATACGTTGGCGAAACGCTGTAGTCACCTTTAAAACCTAGCTTTTGGTAAAAGCCAAATGCTCTACTAACTGCTTTTCGTACTTCAAAGGTAGGATATTTCTCAATATGAACCGCGTAATAACTGGCCACATGAAGTAATAACGTTCCCAAGCCACACTTGACCGGATGAGTCTGGATATTCTGAAGCTGAAGAACTTTATCCTCCTTTTCCTCAAATAATTTCGCAAATGATTTTTCATTATCCACAAGTGTTTGAATAATTTTGAGCTTTACCCTGTTTGAGTCAGATTTGATTTTTACCGATAACTCCAACAACGTTTGAGACTCTATGTGCCTTAATCGTAGCGGCTTCTGTTGGGTAAAGATGCGATGAATATCGTCATCGCTCAATAGCTTTTCATATATAACAGAAGGTGCCTGAACTTTGCTGATACCTGTAACAGATGTCTCGGTGTTCCTGACGATAACAGGTTCGCTCATAGACTTCGAAGTAAGTGCTCTCACCTTTTTTCGCCTCTAAATATTCCCATTAGCCTGCTGTAGAACCCCGCTTCACGTATGGTTTTTACTGCAGTGTCTGAAGAAGATGATTGTTCCAGTAGTTCTTCAAGATGTGACCTGAATGTTTGCAGGTCACCGGTGTCCTCGGCATAGGACAACAATTCTTCTATCTGATTCCCATATAGCGCGTGATATCTAGTGGCAAAATAGTCAGCAGCATCTGCCAGCGCCTGTTGATCCTTACGTCGGTCGGCCTTTTTCTTTGCGAGCTGTGGATGAACGCCGTCTTGCTCGGCAAATGCGGGATCAAGGTTATCCGGTGTAATGGGCTGGGATATTGTCTCCGCTTTTTTCCGCCAGCCCGGCCCGTACACCTCCTCGATATACTCCTCGGTGGGCTCGTAGCCCAGGGTGCTGATTTTGTTATCGCGTTCGGCCCGCTGGAGCAGGTCTTCCTCCGGCTCGGTATTGCGCCAGACTCTTGGTGGTTGCGCATTGGGAAAGTTCCACTCCGTTAGCCAGCGCACCACCTGGTTGTTGAAACTCTCGCAGATCAGATCCGCATCGCTTTTGATCACCGACTGCTTTACCGCCTCATGCACCTGCGCCTGGGATAACGAGCTGCCGTCATCGGTGGTCATGGTCTGGCTTAGCACCACCTTACTGATGGCCCGGTCCATGCGCTCCGCCAGCGCTTCATAGTCGGCGGTGCCGTGGCGGGCAGCCTCCAGCAGCTCTACCAGAATGTTGTCGGGGACGACAATGCCGCTATCTACCTGGATAGCGTCCAGCACCTGCAGGGCCTTTTCACGCTCCCGTGGATCTTCCGCCTGTCCCGGCGGCAGCTTGGCCATGGCGGTGGGCTGGCCGAACTTCTCTAAAAAAATCAGCCAGAACTTGATGTCGTTGCGTTTAAAAAAAGTGGGCCAGTATAGGTAGTGGCCTAAACCCAGACCATAGGGGTTGTCGCTGTGATTAGCGCCGGTGCTGAACACCCAGAACTTCTGGTCAGGGAGTTTCACCGGATGAGGTTCACCGGCCTTGATCAACCGCAGGTTGCCGTCCACATCAAACACAAACCGGCTGCGGTCGCGGACCTTAATATCGTCCAGCACTATTTGGCTGCCATCGTAGGACCATAGGCACTCGCCCACGGCATAGCCGTAAAAAAGACCGTAGAGCATCTTGTCGGTAATGCCGTCAAAACGGATATGGGTCAGCTGCTCCTTGATGAACTCCGCAGCCGCTTTATCTTGCGCCGACTCGCTGGCTGGCTCCACCGTCCACTCACTCTGGATAACAGCAAGGCGTCGTTGCTGGAAGGTGGGTTTGACCTGGTCATCCCGCAGGATTTCATCGTAGATCTTCATATCCCGACCGCGTTCCCGGAGCACACTGTCGGGGTTGTCCATCAGGGTTGCGGTGTAGGCCGACGCCAGCCGGACGCCGTGGTCCGCCTTTGCCAGCTCTCCCAGTTTTGGCTTGCCTGCCATGGTGTTGTCCTGTCTAGTCCCTGCTCTGGTTAAAATGTGAGCGCTCAATAACCCCTGAAATCATTGCGACCCCTAACCACACCATAACCCTTATCCTCATCAATACTGTGCGGGTTTTCGCCGTAGGCCTCGATGCCGGCTCTTGTGTTCCCTGTGGATGCAAAGCTGAAATTGGCACGGTGCTCATGCGCCCATTTCAGAAACTGGCTGGTTGAGTCCACCTGGTCATCGTTACCCGCCAGCGGGAAAATGGTCAGCTCCAGCTCGTAGTCGATGAGCCAGGGAGCCGCTTCAGGCAGATGCACCAGCCCAGCCTCAAACAGGCTGCTGACCTCCACTAACCGGTCTATTTTGTTCACGCCCTTGGGGTCGCAGGGGATTACCGGCACATGGATCTTTTTATTACCGGCGCTCACGCCCTCGCGCAGCTCCTGGATCAACGAGGTTCCGCTGCCCTTGTCCTCGATCAGTACCGCCTGCGGGTTCCAGGCCAGATACAGGCTGGCAGCCGCTCTCTTTAGTCTTGGGTACTCCAGTTTGTCGCGGAACACATCGAGCAGGTACCAACCCCGTCGGGTTTCGCCCCATGTGGTGCAGACGCTGGGGTCGTTGATCTCCTCCGGTTTATAGGCGGTATCCCAGCTCTGGATAATGCGTAAAAACTCCGCCGGTGGCGTGCTGTAGCGCTGGAACCAGCGGGCCTTGATAAGTCCGCCCTCCGGTGTGGCGTTCCAGTCCCCCATCAGCCATGCTTGCACCAGCCACGGTGGCCCGGACTTTTTCAGCCGGTTGATGTACTTGGGGTCGTTGCTGAGCAGGAGCTCGTTGTCCTCCAGCCGGCTGGGAATATAGATTCGTTCGTCACCGGTGTTGGCATCGCAGATCAGTCTCATGCCCTTGGGAGCCGCGTCGATGTAACGCTTCTTGATCCACTCATGTCCCGGTCCGCCCGGGTTGGCAGAGAGGTTAAAGCTGGCAGGAATGCCATAGGGGTTTCGGAGGGTTGCCTGGAGCTTGTCGATGGGATCAGGGGTGGGAAAGTTACCCGCCTCGTCAATGTACACGTCGGTGTAGGAGTGGCCCTGGTACTTGCCAGCGTCGGCGTCCCGCTCAAGGCTTCGAAGCCGAAGCAGCGCACCGTTGGGCATAATCCAGGTGCTTTTCTGGGCACGGTACAGCGCGCCGATGGGGAGATAGATCTCATGGGAGCGGGCAATCACCTCGTCCAGCTCGGGCATACTGCGCCGAACGAATAACCCTTTGCTGTGTCCGCCGTACTTGGTGCTGCGCTGCAGCCATTTACCCAGAAACCCATCGGTCTTGCCGCCACCCCGGGCACCGCCATAAAGGATATCCTCCACCGGACAGGTGACCAGCGCTGTTTGCGGTCCCGGTTGGGGTGACCAGGTGATCATGCGCTGTCGGTGTCATCCCGACCGTATTGTTTCAGCCACTCCTCACGGCTCATGGGCTCGGGGATCAATACCACGCCTGTAGGTGATGCGACCTCGGTACCGTCCGGTGTGGTGTGCGCTACCTTCTGCGGCGCATTGAAGCCGTAAATACGTGCGCGACGGTCGATGGCCTTCATGATCCTGTCCATGGCCTGCAGATCCCCTTTAAGGCTTTGCTTCATGGCCTCGCGGATAATCCAGTCCAGCCGCTCAAGGTCCAGACGACGGTTGACTTTGGCATCCTCGCGGCTGTCGTTTTCCAGGGTTTCGATGGCCTTGACGACATGGCGGTAGGCAGCGGTTTTGCTGATGGCCAGCTGGTCGGCAATGTGCCGGTAGGATAGTCCCAGGGTGCGAAGCTCCAGCGCCTTTTTGCGTAACTCTGCCGTTTTGGCCCGCTGCGAACGTCCCGGATTCTGGATAGCCATCGTTCACCCCTTATGCGTTCACCTTTTGCAGGGCAAAGGTGGGTTAACAGCGGTTATTCGGTCTTTGGTTTTTTTGCGGGTGGTTGGTCGTCCTTGGGTGTTGCTGATTGTGATTGATGCCGGGACATCATGTGATAGTTAAGGCCGGTTTGCTGTGCAGCTTCATACTTGCACAGCAGGCACTTAAAGGGCTTATCGCCGGTGTGGGTACGCTCATGTGCAACCTTTGTTTTTTTTTGGCTAAAAGATTTTGGGCAGTACTGGCACTGAAACGGCTTCTCGCCGGTGTGGGTACGCTCATGCTTATTCTTTGCTGATTGTTGGCTAAAAGATTTTGGGCAGTGCTCGCATTTATAGGACTTCTTGCGGGTGTGGGTACGCTCATGCTTATTCATTGCTGATAGTTGGCTAAAATATTTTGGGCAGTGCTCGCACTTATAGGGCTTCTTGCTGGTGTGTGCGTTCACGTGTATCCGTATATTAGTGTGCACTGTTGTGACATATTTACACTGGTTACATTTGAATTGGTTGTCTGCCTGACGACTGTATCCCGATTGAACGCCCGAGGTTCCAGCTACAGCACTAGGTTGAGGGGCTGGCGATGTAGATTGTTGTGTTGAGCTTGAGGCTGTTGGTTGTGTTGAAGTGCTAGCCACAGATTCTGGCTGAGAGACTTGTGTTGGTGCTTGTGGTGTCGAAATCGTTGATCCGGATTGTAATATAGGTGTAGAGGTAGTTGTTGAAACAGCCCTCGAATGCTGTTGTGTTTCAGCAACGCGCTTTTTGAATTGATGAGTGGGTGAGTTAACAGAGAGATCAAGAGCTTCTTCCTCACCATCAGGAGGGGTTGCTTTTGGTGGCAGGGCTGACGATGAAGAATGTAATGGTGATATAGGAGGACTGGCACGTTCCATCAGATTTAATCCATGTTTTGCGAAGTATGCTTTTTAGACAGACAGACAGACAGACAGACAGTTCCTTGATGTTTGTCCGGTAGACAAGTCTGTTAGCCATTCTCTACAGCCCGAAGGTTTGACCGCTACTCTCGAGTACTGCGTCCTGACCTGTGAATTTCTGCCAACGCCGGATAATGACATCGCAGTAGTGCGGGTCCAGCTCCATAACCCGGCTGCTACGTCCGAGCTTTTCACAGGCAATGAGAGTGCTGCCGCTACCACCACAGAGATCCAGTACGCTGTCGCCCCGTTTGCTGCTGTTACGTACCATGGAGATAATCAGATCCACCGGTTTCATGGTGGGATGCTCACGGGAGGCGTTGGGCTTGTCCTCGCGGATAACCGTCCCGCACAGTCGGTTACGAAGCTCTTTCACCTCTTGGGCCAGCGCGTTCTTATCGAGGTCTTTGGTTTTGGGCTCCTCGTCCAGCACGGTCTTTTTGTTGCGTTCGCCATACCAGACATGAGCGGCACCGGGTTTCCAGCCGTACAGGATAGGCTCGTGCTGCCAGTGGTAATCCTGCCGCCCCATAACGCTTGAGCTTTTCACCCAGATCAGCACCTGCTTCAGGTAGAAACCGGCCTCCTGCAGTGCCAGGCGGAAGTTCACGCCCTCGGTGTCTGCGTGTGCCACATAGATCGGTCCGCCTTCTTTGGTGACTGTGAAGGCCGAGGTAAAAAGATCGCGTAGGAATTGCCGGAACTGGCTGTCGCCCATGCTGTCGTTATCAATTTTGAGAGAAGCTTTGGTCTTGCCCTCGTAGTCCACGTTGTAGGGCGGATCGGTCCAGACCATATCGACAAGCTGGTTATCCACAAGACGCTCGACGTGTTCCAGGTTG
>NZ_BAABFL010000083.1:0-1710 GCF_039540975.1 Kistimonas scapharcae | reverse complement strand
AGCAGACGATAGACTTCGCCAATCTCCGGCAAGCGGTCTTCAGTCCGTTGTATGGCCTGGATACTGCGCTGACCAACCAGCTGGTCACCCAAAAGTTCCCAGGACGCATCAACCGCTGGCACCACATAGGACTCAATCCGGTTACGGGCCTCGGTACGCTCATCGGTCTGGCTGTCGGTGTTAAACAACAGGACATCGACTTTGGCATCCTGCGGCGGTTCGGTAATGATCAGGTGTGCCCCAAGGTAAGGATCGGTATTGTCGGTGCTGACACCGGCATACACCTTCCGCAAAGAGACATCGCCAAGGGTGCGATCAATGCGGGATATATCACGGAACAGGTTATTGATATCGCCATCAATCACTTCATTGCCAGTGGCTCGACCGCCGCCGTCAGACTCATCGGTCAGGCGTTGGGAAGCGTAGAGTTTTACATCGTCCGGAAGAATCGCCATCCATGGATCTCCGTTAATGATCAGGGTGCGACGGTTAGCAACCTGAGGGTGAGCGAGTAAAGGTAATCGTTATCGGGGTAGGCGTAGGGCAGCACTTGTTGTGCCTCGACAGCAGCACCATGACTACGATCGAAGATCACCTGAAAGCTGCGATCATCAGCAAGAGTAAGCGTCATGACTTTTCCAGCTTCCGCTTCCAGTGCTTTGAGTGATTCGATCGTGGCGCGAGTGACCCAGGCAGACTGTTCACCCAATAACTCAATCTCCCGCCCATAAAGCTTTGCCTGCTCCTGCACCAACAAAGCGCCGGTCAAGGTGCGCTCGGTTTCCTGCTCTACCGGTTGCCATTGGTATTCGTTTATCCACAGCAGGTCATCGGGCAATGTCACACTATCCAGCTGCATCAAACGGCCCTCATCCCTGCAAGCTCCAGCGCCTTGAGGAGTTTCAGCTCCTCACTTTCCTGAACGCCGATATCCACCCGGCCACCGGGGTACTCAAGACGAATAGTGCGATCAGGCGTGTGTTTGGTTGCTGGCGATGGCACGTGAGCAGCAGGCGCTGATGTTGGTTGGCTGGCGGGTTGTTCCGGTGGGGATGACCTTTGCTGTTCACGCTCCCTGTCTCGAAGGGATTGCTGATGCTGATCCTCAGACAGCTGGCGTCGTTTTTCGTTATACACCTGCCGGTTCAACCGCAGGGATTTCTCAAGGTTGGTGATGGACTCGGCATCCCCCTTATCACGCGCCTCCTCCAGCTGCTGTTTCAGCTCCCGGTTCTGGCGCTCGAAGTTGCGCTTCTCCACGGCCCCGGTATTGCCACGCAAGCGGTCCAGCTCACTTTGCAGGCTTTCCAGCGTATTGCGGGTGCTGTTGTTTAAGGCATCCATCTGCGTCCTGGCTTGGGCCAGCGCATTGTTGAGTGTGGATAAGTCAGCCTCATCCAGCAGGTTCAGACTGTTCCCCATGGCTGAGGCCTGTCGGGTAAATGCCTGGGCGGAAAGCTCACCGTCCTGCCAGGCTTGCATGAGTTCGGTAAAGGCAATCTTCTGTTCCAGAAATTGAGCCTTGGTGAGTTCTGCGGCAATCGCCGTATGCTTGAACCAGTCACTGATCCCCGTGGCTTCCAGGTGGCCCATGGACTGGCTGAGCTCATCGGCTTTCTGACGGGCGTCATCCAGCTGTTGGCGAAGATCCGCTATGGCACCTCCGGTATTGCGAATCCCCTCCGTGCTGTTGTCCTGATTCATGGCATG
>NZ_BAABFL010000082.1:0-10894 GCF_039540975.1 Kistimonas scapharcae | reverse complement strand
GGCGGGCTAGAGCGGGATATTTGCAGAAACCAAAAAGTTCAATTTTTGTTAGTGAGTGTAACCATATTGTTACATTTGGCGGTTCATGGTGGGTTCGAACATTCGATATGAAAAGCTCTGCCGATAATACCATATATAACTTTTATGTTAGCATCACTTCACAAATATTATCAAGTACTAACATAATTTTTTTCATTTTCACAACCAGGACGACTAGCGCATTCAGGCAAAGCTTTAACATAGCTTCCGATGAGACAAGCAAGAACCAACCACCAGCCTGAAGCAATAGCATGTAGAAAAAACCGGTTGTGATGAGTAGACAGCAAGCACTGAACCCGTGGAATTGAGCCCTCTTTAGATAGCGAAAATGCCGAAGGATTCCCAACCCAGAAGGAGGGACCCTCTATATCATTCACAACACAAACAAGCCAAAAACAAAGAAAAGCCCCTGCGCTCCCCAACACGCCTTATCAGACTGAAATCAATCAATAAACGATAGAGAAAAGCAACTTCTACCAATAAACTGCATATCAGTTTTCAGTCACGATCCAGCTGTGAGACGAAAAACAAGATGCAAACTATCCTGTTGATTTTAAACTGAAATTTCAACGCACTTCAAAAGCCTCTCTGGTATGCTGCAAAGCAGAGAGTTATTTAAAAAACTACCCTGAGAGAAGTAAAATAGACGTTTTTTTGAAAACCACAAAAGTGCATTACAATATTGAATTTAGGGACGCGAGGCGGGCTAGAGCGGGATATTTGCAGAAACCAAAAAGTTCAATTTTTGTTAGTGAGTGTAACCATATTGTTACATTTGGCGGTGGTTGGTTGTTAATCAATTTTTGAACACCTTTAAGATGTATATTTTTGCAGAAATACTGCCTTTTCATTCCTGAAACTGGCCTGATACGCCGCCCCCATGAAGACACACCTCCTACCTTTTCTTACGATTTTTTTGACACAACCCTGACTACTGATTCACTTAATTCGAGAAATAAGATTTCTCTGATCTGTAGTAGTTCTGACCTAATCTGCAAATTACTGATTTTCCAGAGGGTGTCTGTCATTTTCTACAACAATCATCGGTTGCACTCTTACCTGAACGACTGCAGTCCTGCAGCGTTTATAGATGAGAATATTACGATAGCGGATTAATCAGGTGGCGGAATCGCTTGACCACTACCATGGTGTATTCCACCGAAGGTAAGCCCGACACAGAACTCACACAGTTTTTACTACACGACCCCCGATGACCGAGTGGAAGAGGGTTATCAGGTCATGATTGTCCAGCGGTAACGGCTAAGGGGATGGTCTGGCATCCCCGCCCTGAATGCCGGTCAGCCGAGGCGGCTATCACCGTCACTGCCACAATAGTCGCAGGCATCATAATATTGCGTGTAGGTGAAGGTGTCGTGGCATTGTTCCTTGGCATTTTCTGCGAGGGTGTCTTCCAGATTCTCTCTATTTTCTTTATCGAAAATTCGACTTAATTGTTCTGCATCATGTATAGGAATCTCAATGTCGATTCTGCCGCCATCCCTCGACCGTGGAAAATTTGCAAGTTCACGGGGAATATCCACCAAAACTGAATGGCTTTCATTATCGGGACACGGGACACTGATCGTCACCATGGCAACTCACCTCCACATGATTGTTATCACTTCCCTCGCTTTTAGTCGGCTATCAGTCCATTGAATCCGGCTGAATATTAACCCTTATATATGCGCTCTTCAATGTCATAACCGGGAAAAGATGGGTACCCATTGGGGTTGTACAAAGTTGCCAAAGCTGGCCAGCTATTAGCAATATTAACCAAATCCTGCTATCAGGCGGCATCAACTTCCTGCTGACCGCCATAGAGATCAATACACATAATCGGAGTTTCAAAGGCTTCAGCAATCGGTGGTCAGTCCGAACTGTTCAGTAGCAGAAGCTGCCCACTCTTCAGTCGTGGGCGTTTTTATTTAAAGGTTCGATATGGCTCAATCTGATCAATGATGGTGTCTGCATACTCACAGGATATCCTGAGCCGAAAAACTATGGTAGTGTGTCGCAGGTTTACGGTCGAGCAGATGCTTTCATCCTTGCGAGACGGTATCATGTAACTGACGATTACCGTTAACACGCATCGAAGATGCCCTGCGGGTTCTGGTCAGACTGAAAAAGCCTTTTATTCCCTTGGTTTCGTACCTTCTGGGGTTATCGTTTTACGCTCGCGTTTTTATTGTCTTTGTTGACATATTCCCCGCTTTCCGGGGGTTCAGTGGCCTTGAATCACAACCTGCATAATGTGTGATTCAAGGCCTCTTTCACGATACAGCTCCCCACCCACAGGACGATTGCCGGCGACGGTTCTAACGCGCAGAGGGATTGAACACGCTGAAATCAAGCCCGTGTTTTTGGGGGTTGGCGAACGCATCCTCTGCCCGACGCAAGGCATCGGACAGCACCGTGCTACCGGGATGGTCAGTGATACCGAAGTCAAGCAGCGATACTTTCACGGTGCCCAACGTAACAGGCTCCATCAGATCATCTCCCCATGTCCTCACCGTCCAGTCGAGTGCAAACTCCCCCTTGCCGTCAGCGTAATGACCACCCACATAGGGATGCAAGCTGATATGCCTCAGGGCATAGAGCACAAAGCCCAGATCCATTTCGTTAGCACGGGCAATATCAATCCCACTGCGCATACGGGTGTTCGGCACAATCGCCTCATACCCTTCAACCGGGCGCTCAAGGGTTTCTGTCGCGCCTTCTTTACTGCTTTTTATATGCGCTTTAGTGGCTTCAAGATCACTGATCTGTTCGCCGATGTTTTTCTTTTCTGCGCTGGATGCCGTCGCATAGGCTTTTTTCAGGTCCTTGATCTGGGTGTCGATATCACGGGCCTTCCGCGCAATATCCATATCTTCTGACATGATGCGTTTCAGCTTTTCGATATCATTGTCCGCAACGAGGCTGACCAATTCCTCATTGCGCTTAAAGGGCATTGCACGCATTTTTTTGTGGATGTAGTAGCAGGGTTCGTCCTGCGATTCCGGAATCCAGTCATTCACGCCCAACGTGCCGCTGAATTTCCAGAACCCGCCGAGACCGATAATGGGATTTTTGGCGCGTAAGCCATCCTCGCGCTCAACCACGCCATCCATGGAAAATGACGATAACTCTTTGGCCAGCTCCCCGATAGGCACCCCCTGCACCAGCATGAAGTGATCCTGTAATGGCAGCTTCCCGCCCGACGCCCTGCATGCACCGACAAGCAGCGCTTCCCTGATCAGGTGCCGCAGTTGTGTCCCCGGGAAAAAAACCGGTGACCGGTCAGTCTTGGGACCAAGCCGGGGAAGGCGCTGAAGATCCTTTGAGCCTGTCGTGCTGGCAAAATTGTCTTCCGGCCTGTTGACGGCCAGCGCCGAGACCGCTGTTGTGTAGCCCCGGAAATAGATGGCACGACGCCTGTTGTTGAGATTAAGCATAAAACGACTTCAATCCGAAAGATTAACGATCTGAAAAAATAACACGCCGGATTTTTTCGACAGGAACCGCCTCGACGGCCTTGAAAGCATTATGGTTGCTCCAGTACGGGGCGATGACCGGCAAATACTGTGTACGGGCAACCGGTATATTGATGCCATTATCGTTAAGCCATGAGACCGGCAGGTTCCTGGCAACGCCCCCTCCGCCATCAATACACGAAAGATCATCATCAATGGCCCTGGCATAGACACCCCGCACCGTTCCGCTTCCGGCATTGCTGTTAACACCAATCCGGGAGCAATAAAATGACGTCAGCGCTTCGATATGATCGACATTCCCGACACCATGGAACACGAGGTATGGAGAATGACAGGCATTCCACCTGTTCAGGCGGTTTCGCTCAGGCCCGCCATTGATGTTCACCTTCCGGTATACGTTTTCACCATGCCTGTTGATTTTTATGGGTGCCAGCAGGCTTTCATGCAATAACGTCCCATGCCGCATTCGACCAACAGAGTGCCGTGTCTGCGCCGTGATGGTCTGTTCAGGTGTTACACCAAACGCCATGGCACTGGCATGGTAAAAACCATGTTCGTTCCAGAGCAGCAGCTCCTTAAGAATCCCAAGCGCTTTTTCAGGACAACCGGTATGCCTGAAACAAAGGGCGGACAACAGCCCATCCAGGTGCAGGGCATGTCGCCGCAAGGTGACGGGGGAACCGTTTTCAAACACCAGTTCAAAGGGGGTTAAAGCCATGCGACTATCTCCTGAACACGCCGTGGCGGTGGGCTGCATGCCTCGCTCTCAAAATACGCTGCATGGGTAAAGCTGTGCATGAAGCGCTCAGGTATCACCCCCGTGAGATTATGTTGTCTGCCGGGACCGATCCGGGGATCGGCACAATACGCCGTTATGCGATCTCCGGAATCCCTGATGCCCCGGCCGATAAACCCTTGCTTGAATTTTCTGAGGGCACGTTCCCTCACCCGGCTGTAGAGCACCCTGATCGCTGTTTGCCGACTGCGTCCTTGTTCCAGGTAACCGGCAATGAACGTACTTTCCATGACAGCGCTGGGCGGTTGCACAGGGATTCGGGTGACCATGATATTTTTCAGCAGCTGAGCGCCTCCCGGCCCCCTTATACTGACGCCCTCCCAGGCGGACGGCGTGACAATCGACCGGATATCACCGGCCTGGAGCTGCCTGATCAATACATCCAGCCGCGTTCCCGCCTGATGAAAACCAATATCATGGTGGTGTTCAAGCAAAGACCTCAGTTCCTCCACTTCCAGAAAGGAGGGACACAAACAGAGCGTGGCGCCATGGCCGGTGCATGCTGACAGCATTCTTGCGGTGTAAGCCAGCCAGTCCGGATTGTAGGGGGCATCCTCACCATCACGGCCCGAATAAAAAGGCTTGGCTACAGCACCGGCAAGCACAAAGGCAATTCTGCCATAGTCCCCGGGGGCGAATTGCCCCACAAATTTCACATCCGGGTCATTGATGCCCAGGGTCGACCGAATGGGAGTAAACCGCTCCCTGCCATGTTTACCGGAAACGGCCAGGGTGCCACTGGTCAACAGTACAGACACCGGCGGCTGATAATCACCAATCCCTCTGAGATAAGTGCTGAAGTTTAACGCGGCAAACGGGTTGTCTGTGGCAATGCTCCCCTTACGCTGAACAGGTGACCACGCAATACAGCTGGCGCGTGATTTATCACCGAGCGTTTTCTTTATGGACTTGTACAACCCGATGATGGCGGTGAGTTTTTCATATTGAACCTCATTATCCGCAGAGATGGATTTGGCCAATGGTTTAAGGCGAACCCGTGCCATGTCGGCAACGGCGTAGAACCTCGCGCCGGCATTGAGGGGCAACTCCTTTGTCAGTACGCAGGTTTTTTCATGGTAAAGCAGGCCGAGTTCATCGAGGACAACCTGCAGCTCGGTGAGCGCCTGGCAAGCCGCCTTGATATCCGCTTTTTTCCAGTTTTGCGTATTGCCAATCTCTGTGATGATGCGCGCTATTCTTGTCGGCGAGCTGCGCAATCTGAAAATGCTCTCTGCCGCATCGGCAATGCGATCCGCTTCATCAGCGACAACATGGGTAAAGGGCGTTGAAGCGTCCGAACCGAAGATACTCACCCCCCTGGCAAACAACATCGTTACCGTGTGCGAGGTCAATACGATGTCAGCTTTGGTGGCAGCCTCACAGTCAGAGAGATACCAGCGGGCATCCTCGCGGCTGCAATGCTCTGTCAGTGCAATGGACGACTCCATGGACTCAATACCCGACAGGCTTTCCGGGCCTGTCCCGTATTTTGTGTAGACATGCTCGCCATATCGCCTGGTCACCAGGTCATACCAACCCAGCAACCGCTCTTTGCACCTGGCATCCGCAGTCCGTTCAGCCAGAGAGAGCACCCTGCCTGCAGACACGTACTGCGACCGCCCCAGCCGGGTGACAATCGTCACCGGCCTGAGATCAAGGGCATCAAGCACCCGGTTAATCACGTTTGCATCTGATTTGAGCTGATGCATCAAATGCACCGTATAGGTCGATATCAGGCACCGGCATTTCCCCGGTTTCATGGCGATGTGTATGGCTACGGGCAGGAGATAAGCGAGGCTTTTTCCTATTCCCGTCTCACCTTCCAGCATGCTGACAGCCACGGTCTTGCCATCCAGCCACTGCGCCACGCTCATGGCATACCGGTGCTGCTGCTCTCGGTAGTCCATGCTGAAATCACGGACAAGGATTCCGCCAGCGCGGAATACCTGATCGACAGCATGGGCGAGGTCAGACATGCCATTCACGACGGATCACCACTGAGCAACAACCCCATGCCAAAGGCTTTTTTTCGACCCAGGCCACGGTTGTAAGCGACCCGTGCACGCTCCGCATCCGTGATGCGTACGTTGAAAACAAGATCGGCCGTGTTGATGTAATGGTGCGGTGTCACTTTAAGACGGCCCCTGGAGACCATCGCCGCGTTCTGCAATGCCATGCCGTTATGATCCAGGAGCAACCTCAACCATTCATCAATGTCTTCCTTCACGGTCAGTGCAATTTCTCTTGTCCCGGACGGTTTGTCATGACCGGCATGCCCCTGTCGCAGACGCCTTGACAGATTTAACCGACAGTTAAATCGACGCATAGCGCCCACACTGAATTCTGCACAGTGCTCCCTGTACTTGACCTCCCCCAGAGGTGGAACCGATGTTCTTACCAGGACAATGGACCCCGAATCACTTTTTATGGCGCGCCACAACGGACGCGTCTCTTCTTTATTCAAGGCGTCACCTCCTGCAAACACGATATCCATGACTTCCTGGTGAAGCGTGTAGACATCGGCGGGGGCGTGTGGCGATCGGTAAACAAACTCAAAGACCATTATGCAATACTCAAAAGGTGCAGCTTCTCGTGCGGATCACAGGGCAGTTTTCTGGCGATGTTCAGCGCCTCGGGATGGGAAGTCAGAAATGCCGTAATTTCAGGTGCATTGGGTGGTATATGCCCCAGGCATGATCCCCTGACAAGCTTTACAAGCTTCTTGCAGGCGGTTTTGTCCGTTTTGGACAGCGCCCGGATCTGATCAAGCAGAATAAGATTGATGCGATGGGTCTGGTTGGCCGTACAGGCGTACAGCTCATCCCAATGATATGTCAGCTGCAGATTCTCAACCAGTTCGGTTTTCTTCCTGCCTAAATCACTCACATAGAGCAGAGGAAATGCGTCTTCATCGAGTTCACGGGTGTATTGGAGTACAAACTCCATGGCGGATTTACCGCTCTCCTGAACGGTCTGGAAAATCGGCTCAGATGCAGCGCTTAACCGGCTATGCCAACCGGGGTTGGTCAACAGTATCGACTGCCTCTGCGTAACGATCATGCCACAGCCAACCAGCATTCCCAGCTTTCCGGGGGTCGCCGGCTTCGCAATGGTTCCCTTTTCTATACCCAGATACCTATAGCTACCATGAAACAGCGCATTACAGGGCGCGCAGATGGCCACATCCAGTTTGGTGTAACTATCCACCCTCATTTCAAACAGCGGCGTGCTCCACCGGCCAGAGGCCCTGCCACAGCAATAGCAGGTGACCACTTTACCGGCAGCGACTGTCTCAAGGCGCATTTCGTCGGCCATTTTATGGGTGACCTGCGTCCACAAAAAATCAATCGCATCCATGATAGTCTCGCAACAATTTCAATCGTACAGGGTGGGTCATGGCAAAAATGTCACCCATGGCATGGCTAACGGCTTACCGCCACGTATGCTGAAGGGGCTAGCCGTGGATCAAATATACGTGGCCATGATCAGTGCAATGCTGATGTTTTTGGTGCGGCTTCGGGAAGCCGCTTGAATCAGTTGCTGTATTGATGGCAGGGGTTGTTACCGGGGCACGCTCTGCTGAGCAGCAATCGCGCATTGTACCGGATTCTCAGCGTTTTCTGAAGGTGCCCGCCAGAGACAAACGGGTGAAAAACGACGACTACATACCTGCAGATGCAACACTGATGCCCAGGTAATGTCGAACGTTATCCGGTGTACAGATCAATAGCGGAGAAAGCCGGATCACGTCACGGTACAGTGTGCCAGAGGCATCATCGTCACCGGCCTGAGCGATGGCGTTGCGGAGTTCGCGGATTTCTATAAAGTCGCGGGCAGAACCGATAAGGCCTTTTTCTTCCATCCGGTTAATGCGGTCACGAATGGTCCCGGAATGATTCATTTCCAGATCATCCACCAGCCGGAAGATTTTCTGGATCAGTATGTCACTCACACGAACAAAACGAACGGTCAGCGCTTCAATTTTTTCTTGTCCCGCGGCATCCAGTGATGCAATCGGCAATGGCAAACACCGCTTCAGTGACCATGCCAGACTATCGACGGCCTTACACATTTGCGGAATCTGTTTTTCCAGTAACTGGCGCTTGTCGTTAGTCATGGCGTTGCACTCTTAAGGTCAGTCGTTTCATCACGATTCAGTTCCATATCCGTAAACGGTATAAGCATCGGAAAACCTGCGTCACCTGACACCTGAAAAAAAACGACCAGGGATAATCCAGTGCGGTGGGCATAGTACTCCTGTAGAACGGATCAGTAACCACTCTTCTTGATCGGGTACCACAGGGAAGCCCTACTGGCCAAGATCAGTCATGAAACGCTACTGAATTCGGATGACCATCTTCACTGGGCACTGCGCTATGCGACCAGGGCCCTGGCATCAATAGCCGATCACCAAATCGCCAACCCCCTGCCGAATCTTATCATCCTGCGCTGTGATGACGGCGACTTCCCTGACTATCTAATTCCAGCGCTGGTGATGATGATGCCCCTTGCATTGAAACCACTGATAACACGGTTTGAAAGCCGAGCAAGGACCGTCTGACAACCGTTTTGACTCACCTTGCCCGATCCCAACCGGACTACCGTCACCAGGTTATCCAGACCATCTGCCGTCAGCTGGATGACCATCAGGCTGATAACCGGATGTATAACGGGTGTTTACTAGTGTCTTTGATTGATCTCGGTGCGAAAGAGGCTATCGAAAGCATCCGTGCGGCATTTGCACGTGATGCCGTCGACTACTTGTTTGCCGGTGACCTGGAAGATGTGGAAATTGCGCTCGGACTGCGTGATGAACGTGCTACGCCATCCAGAGACCACATGGGTGAAGCCTTCCCTTTTCTGGCTGAACTCAGGGAATCCATGAATCACCTGTCTGACGAAGACAAACTGGAAGCCCTTGGCAGAAACGCCCCCTGCCCTTGTGGGAGCGGTAAAAAGCACAAGAAATGCTGTCTGAGCTGAAGTCAGCATCAGGTCAGCCAGCACGGCCTTCGTTTCAATATCACGAAACCGTCTCGCACCCTTCAGTTGACATAAAACAGTAACCGGCATGCCAGAAACACTGACCAATATCAAAAAAAACACCAGCTCTATTTAAGTAAAGTGCGCGCTGTGCCTGCCCACGGCAACGGATCCACGGAATGGTCAGTTGCTCCTAATCTGGCAATGTACGGATTGCTCCCCGCCCAGGGACGCAAGAAGAACAAGCAGGCAGTAAAGCATCATGATTGTCTCGACCCCGCTAGTGCGGGGTTTTGTTTTTTTATCTTTTCCAGAATGCGCACAACCCTCAGGACTTTACCCCCGTAGGGGAACCCTTCCGCTATTACGTTATCCAACATGACAGGAGTCATCGTTTATACGGTTGCAATGAAACCCGTAGGCTGCATAAGGAGATTGCCATGAGTGAATTGATTCTGACCATTGAGCCCGGCCTGTACAGGAAAGCGCAGAAATATGCAGAGGAACAGGGCCAGAGCCTCACCCAGCTTGTAGAGAACCACCTGAAACACCTGATCGCCCGATGGGCGGAACCATCACTCGACACGCATAATTCCCGGGATGAAGACATGATGGCAGATCTCGACCAGTATGCCCGTCGACTTATGAAAGACCACCTGTGAAGGCGATACAGGCTTACCCATCAGTAGCCTTGCCAACAGTTTTCTGGCTCCTGAAATAACGCGTTTGCTAGAACGGTAATATACATATAACCCTGATGTAAGCGCTCGGGGAACACCACCCTCCACCCTTTGTGAGAGCTATTGACCCTTTAGTTATGAAATTTCACAACAAGGATGGGCAAAATCCAAGAGATTAACTGGTCAATTTTTTAATTTTATGGATCCTACCGGAAAGAACACACCTCAGAGCCAAATAGCATCATTACCCAGAGGCAGAGGCAGAGGCAGAGGGGTGGCACATGAATCAGCGCCTGGATCATCTGCAACACTCCAGCTGGGTGCTGAACCAACATCGAATCCCGGCTCTTCACGGTCAGTAACACGTAGAACTGTACAATCGACAACTGATGACAGTAGCCTGAAAAGTGTCATTCAAGGATTGAATAATGTCTCCGCTTTGAAAGACTTCATGCAATCCAGGACAAGTGATCTCCGCAACACTGTTACCAATCCCGATGATCAAAGGCGTTGTGGTGAATGCTATTGTCAATTAATCAAGAAAGTTAGAAATCTGTGTCATTCAAAAGAAGATAAAAAAAATGTTCTGCAACACATTAATGACGAAATGCAATGGCTGTTAAGTGAATCACAGAACAATAAAATTACTTTAAGCCTAATGACTGTATCGGCCCTTGCGAGCGACTTATCAGCCATTTGCAGGTTTCTACGTCCACGTCCGGCATTATGCCATCCCCTGATGCAATTAGTGGTTTACGTCGTCACACCATCAGACTTCGAAGAAAGACTTGAAAACGAAGGGCGCTACAAAATCCAGCGAATATCTATGTTTATCCAGTCGCTGGCGAAACTGCGCGAGGCCGGTGAGACCCTCGACAACAAGGACGCCCTCAAACAACTGCTTCTGGCCGTGGCCAACGCCG
>NZ_BAABFL010000081.1:0-110156 GCF_039540975.1 Kistimonas scapharcae | reverse complement strand
GCTTAATCCCGACAGATCTTCAGCTGATCAACTTAAGAAAGCGGCTTGAGTTGGGGCGACAACTATGTTGACAAACACCGTAACTGATAACCGTCGTTTGACTAATTCCAAAAACAAGGCCTATATCCCTGGCGCCAGAGCCATTAATAACCATTTTTATTTAGTTCACTCGTGAGTACTGGGCTTGTTGGCATTATAGATGGACTCAAGCTGGAAGCTTTTTCCACAGCTACGGCACAGATAGTGTTGCTTACCTGAGGGTGCTTTACCGTTTTTACAATCCCATCTATGGGATCATAGTGTACACATACAACTTCAACTACAGCCATAGGAAAATGAGCGGAATATCAGTAAAACCTGCTCATGAAATATACGGCGTCAACGCATCTGATTCAGGACCATTAATTATATTTCTATAATAGAAGATGATAAGTTTTTCTATAGGCTTCCGCTATTTTTTTTTGAGAATGCTTTTTTAAACTAAATCCTGAAATCATGTCTTTTTTTTCTTCCCTAGATATCTCTTTTTTAACAACCTCAGCTAGACAATTAAAATCAATCGACTGGCATTTCGTCCCTAACATTGGATCACAAAGCAAATCTTTCATCCCGCCAATATCAAATGTAATGCATGGTGTACCACAAGATAAAGATTCAACTACAGTATTCGGCAAATTATCTTGCAAAGATGGAGCAATAAAAATATTTGCAGAATTATACAATAAACATAAACTGAAATCGTCGTTCAAACGCCCCATATAATGTGTAATGATACCCGTTTCTTCTTCTGCTTCCCCATGGCTAGCACCAAAAATAATTAATTCCAGATTGTCAGCTTTACCCTCGCTTTTTAGCTTCTGCAAGGCCGGAATTAACAAGTGATACCCCTTACGAGGATCCGATGTACTTGACATAGCACCAAATAGCAATAGTTTTTTTTCCGGTGGTAGTCCAAGCACACTCCGTGCTAACTCTGTTGGCAAAGCTTTATACCTATTATGATCAATGCAATTACTAATTACCTGAATTGAATGACGAGAAAAAAGTGTGCTTTTTTTAGCGCAATCACCAAGCCAATGACTGGGGGTTACAATATGAAAGCTCTTATTTGCCCATGCCTTTTTCTTTCTATGAAATACCCATCGGTCCAGATCGAATCCTTTATGGTGGGAATGGCGACTTTCTGCAGTGTAACCTGCGAGATACCGTTCTGACGGAAGGTCATCATCGTAATGTTCACAACCACTGAAGGGCCACATATCATGTAATGTCCAAACAACCGGTTGCTTTAAGCGAGCTATCTCACTGATTGAAAGCATTTCGCCACCCAGCCAATGTAGGTTTATGATGTCTGGGCCTATTCTTTGAATGTCCTTTAGCAAACCCGAAGGAAAGAGGTTGAGTGAATGATGAACTGAATTTGTACTTTTCTGTAACCGTAATATTCGTTGGGCAATGAAAGACGCCACTTTGATGCGTAGCTTTCTATAACCATTGACCGTATGAACGAATGGGTCATCAGAGCATTTATTGATGACCAGCATATAACTGTCCATCCCCTCACTGCGTTGGGCGCAGTGAAGTCGATAGGCTGCACGTGCTGCACCACCATCAAGATCGCTATAACACAAGTGCAGGATCTTCATGCATTAAACTCCTGCAATTTTGCTAATAATTGAGGCTCAAATAGCAGGTTTTCCTTGGTTATTGATTGTGCTAACGGTGCATCCAAAGCTTTTTCTATCGCAGTGGTAAAAGTATCAACATCCAGATCTGTCATCGCCAGTAAAGGGGCTCCAAAACGTTCAGCTAAAGAGCGAACCTTACCTTTACCAAGAGTGTAGTCGAGGCCTACAGCGTTAATGCCTAGCCCAAGACCAAAGACCAATGAGTGAAAGCGCATAGCAAGCAAGGCATCAGCATTACGAAATTCTTTACAGTAATCTATTGGAGGCAGCTCAGGCCCCAACAGAGAATAATCAAGTGCATCAGCTAGTTGGTGTTGGTTACGGAAAAGACGTCGATAGAACCAGCGATCATCGGAGCCAAAGTGGTTGGTACACATTGGAAGAGGCCTAATCACAAGGTCTGGTCGTTGAGCGACCAATTTGGTTAACCCATCAATAACCACTTGCTCATAGTTGTTCTTAATTGCTAAGGCTGCTTTCTCCGGTATATGGCGTGCATACTCTCGATATGGGAAATCACGCAATCCAAGCAGTAATATCTGTTTTTCAGTGCGCTTTTGTTGCTTAGGTAGCTGGTCAGATACAGTGGCCAACCAAGTGAATGCGGGGTCTTCGGCTACCGCATCCAGGGTTGTGTCAGTACCTATCTGTTCTGCATAGTCACGTGAACGAGCATCACGGTATACACGGATATCCGATAATTGAAGAATCCTCGAAATGCTATGGTTATGCCAAGTTTCTCCCAGAGGTCCGACGCCACAACCTGCAACTATAGTACATGCCTTACCTGATTTTGCCCGCTCAAAAATTGCTTGCATAGGTGCCAATGAATCGATTGCCATTAGCGGCCCTCCGCCAAATACTACATAGTCCATATGATTAGCTAAACCAACTCCATCTTCAGGAGGAACAATTCGAGCACCGTGGAGCTCTGGCATCTGGCCCCGTGTCATTTCACTGATATAGGGGTAAAGTGCAACAATAGTGAATTGGACATCGTTACCAAGGTGTTGACGCAGGGTGTGTATAACACCACCAATGATACCTTTATCTCCCAATGTTTCTGTACCATACCAGCCACAGATAAGCACTTGCTTAACAGTTTTATTGGCTTGATTGATACATTCAGGCTGTTCAATGAAGTAATTCAGCAATTTGCGGTAGTAATGTTTATGCCGAAGTCTATTTAGTTGAGAAAAACCAGGTATTTTTCGTAATGTAGCTTTAACTCTCAACTTTTCGTCAATTTGAGAAAACATAAGGCGACGATATTGTGAAGGAGCTGGTATTCCAACATAGTCATGATGGCAATTGGCACATTCCTTATTAATAATCTCTTGAAGATGGGTCTGATTACCAAAATAAGCCTGTATCGGACTCCCTTCAGCAATATTTTTCATCAGGGCATTACTCTTCACCGCACAGTAGGCAAGTTCACCCTTAGCTGTAATGGTTGCACCTCGATGTTGCCAGTCACAGCCAGCCAAGCGTGGTTTGTTATACAGTATCTGGTCAATTAATGAGCGATAAAACAATCGCTGCAACGGGCTTGGTTCATAGTGCTCAATCAGTCCTTCCAAAAATTCGACAAATTCATATTTTTCTTCGAAAGTTAAAGCATAAGGGTCAAGCAAATTCTCAGTATAAAGACGTTGATGGGGTACACCTTGCCGGTACTTGATATAGAGGTTTTGACTAATACAATACTCAAGCAGATCTGCTAAATGAAATACATTTTCTCTAATGACAGTACAACCTATGCGCACATTATCAACGGCGTCAAAACCTGCTAAGAAAGAGAGTACTTTCTTGGCATTCTCAAAGTTACCACTTCGTCCACGAACCTTGTCATGCATGTCACCGAAGCCGTCTAGTGACACCATAACATCAAAGTATTTATTATTTGCCTTAACTAAACGGCCTACTCTGTCAATTTGTTCTATGACTTGTTTATATTTGAAGCCGTTAGTAATAAGCGAGACATGCTGTAGCTTTGGAAGCTTTTTTAATGCCACCTCTACTATTTCATATAAATCTTTACGTAACGTGGGTTCCCCACCATTAAATCCAATACCTTCAACCTCTGAAAAAAGTTCATTACTCAACCCCGTTCGCAGTTGTTCAACAGAAATATCAGTGCCCTGTTTATTTTCCCAGATACGGCACATTTGACACCGAGAATTGCAAATGTCATTAACAGGAAACTGAACTACCGTTGGTTTCTCAAGCCTTTTTTTATTGCTTAAGAAAGAGTTGCTCAGGTGTTTATATATTGATTTTACTTTCATTCAAAAGATTGCTTCTGGAATTAATTAAATGATAAAGATTAAAAGGGGAAAATGCCCTGCACTTCAGAAAGAACATTTGCCTAAGTTCGGGGTGCAGTAAGTCGAAAAAATAGAAAGCAGCACTAAGCCCTAAAACAGTGGATACAGCTGACCCGGTTACACCATATTTAGGAATTAGCAAGTAATTAGCTGTTGCACTAACCCCCAAACCAAATATATTACGTAATAAATTTAGCTTAAGTTTTTTTTCAGCCACTAACCAAGAACCAGATGAAATTCCCATACAAAGGAATATTGCGCCCCACGTGTGAAGCACAATGACACTCGCACTTTGAGAATATTCACCTCCAAATAGTAGGTTTACTATCCAGCTTGCTGACAGGGTAAAAAAACCAGCAACTAATAAAGATAGCATGACTAGTATTGATGTTAAAAGCTGGATACCATCATAGTACTTTTTGTAAGAGACTTTTTTAATATCAAGGAGCTTTGGGAATGTTGCAGAGACAATAGCCGTTGGCAAAAAGTACCAAGCCTCCGTAATTCGAGTTGCTGCTGAATATATGCCAACACTCTCGGAGCCAGCTATAAGTTGTAAAAATATTTGATCAAGGCGCATGAATAGGATAGCACCAAACCCAGCTACGATTTCAGGCCACGACTCTGATACAAGTATTTCGGCACGTTGTTTGTAATCGTTATTAATTCGCCAATTTATTTTTTTCGAATGAACAAAGAAAACATAGAAAAATAGTGCAGTCAAAGCATATTCTAATACTACCAAACCGATAAACCCCAATAGTGTGCCCCCATAAAATACAAAGGCAACTTTGAGCAAAGATGTGATAATAAATGAAGATAACCGACAAATGCTTATTATTCGGAACTCTGATAACCCTTGAGCATAAAAATCAAAAACATCAAACGAAATAAAGAGTAATGATACAAAAATAACAGCCGTATACAATATTTGTTCATCTACTGATATAAAAGCAATGAGAATTATGCTTAGCAATATTAATAATGACACAGCGAGACGCATATAAAAGCAGGAAGCCACTGTAACCTGGCAAAAGTATTTGTCATTTAAGTGGTTTACGACTTCTCTAACAATAAGTCTATTTAGCCCAAGAGAACTTAACACTGTTGCTATGGAAAGCAAGGCAATAGAATAATTCAAACACCCAAAACCGTTGGGCCCCAAGTAACGAGCCAACATTGCGCTAACAGCAACACCAATTACCAGCCTACTTGCTTTTTCAAATATCATCCATAACGCATTAGTAATAATCAAATACTGTCTCCAATGCAAGCATTACTTTATCGCTAATAAATATGAAACCATTATCACTATTAGCGACTAGAAATACTGAAATAAACTTTATAAAGTAATTTTCGTGGAATAATGGTAAAGCTTGGCTTTATATCTATGCTCTGCCAAGTTTTTAGAACCTCACGATTACCTTCGATAATGCTTTTAAAGCCCCGTGTGCTTTCTCCTCCTAAACGCATTTTTACAAGAACATCATCAATATAGGAGAACTTCTTTTTATGTTGAACAGCTGTGCGCACAAGAAAATCATAATCAGCTGATATTTTATAATCCGCTTTAAATGTTCCTACCTCATCATAAACTTCTTTTTTTACAAACGTACTCGGGTGTGGGCACTGCCAGCCATTTGTCCACAATGCTTCAAAACGTTTGTCGCATTTTGGCAGCACCGCACGCCAGCGTCTTTTGATTTTTCGGTCTTTATCTGAAAAATAGGCAAGATTGCCATAAACGATATCGGCATTATCCTGGACAAAGTTCATTTTTACCCGATACAGTACTGTTTCGTCAGAATAGATATCATCAGAGTTTAATATGGCGATGTATTTTCCTTTAGCCTTTAATATGCCTTTGTTCATGGCATCATAAAGCCCTCGATCGGGTTCACTGGTAAAATTGATTCTGCTATCGGTAAAATTCCTGACAATGTTGGCGGTGTTGTCTTTTGAGGCACCATCAATGATTAGATATTCGAAGCTTATATTCTGTTGAGAAAGAACCGAGTTAATGGTTTCTGCTATCGTTTTTTCAGCGTTGTAGCTAACTGTGATGACCGTAAAATCCATAATATCTTCCAGAGCATGAAACAATAAATTTGAAGCAGGGATATCAGGTACCTTTGCCAAACAGCACAGTTGTCACCGTCTTTGCCAGCACCTTCAAATCTAACCACAAGGTCTGGTGCTTGATGTAATACATATCGTATTTATGCTTCCAAACCGCATCTTCTACCGATGCACCATAGGGGTAATAGACTTGCGCATAACCGGTCACACCCGGCCTGACAGCATGACGAAAGCGATAATAGGGTATCTCCTTCTCCAGCAGATCAATAAATACTTCCCGTTCCGGGCGGGGGCCCACCATGGACATCTCGCCTTTTAATACATTGATCAGCTGGGGCAGTTCATCAATCCGGGTTTTGCGGATAATCTTGCCCACGCGTGTAATCCGCATATCATTTTTACTGGCCCACTGGGCACCGTGCTTTTCGGCATCAGCGGCCATAGAACGGAATTTGATCACGGTATATAGCTGGTTAAACAAACCAGTACGCTCTTGCCTGAACAGAACCGGCCCTCTGGATTCGAGTTTGATCAGTAACGCGGTAATCAGGCAGATCGGAATAGCAACAGGCGCTAGAAGAAAGACAAACAGAATATCCACAATCCGCTTGGGGATGGTGTGATGCTTTCTTCTCAGTACCGAGAATTTCTTGCTGTGAATGTAGAAGTCTGAATTCAGCAACCGGACTTCGGTATAGTGGAATCGATTTTCAATCTCTTCCACCAGGCTCTCTACTTTTGCACCATACTTCAGCTTTTTGACCAGAAACTCACGATGGGCAACACTCAGTGCCCTTGTGTAGTAGTGGCATAGGGTTTTCCCTTTCGCTTCAGCTGCCGTCAGGGAATAATCATTCAGGATGTAATTGATTTTTTTCTCTTCCAGCACATAACGCACCAGTGCAATTTTTTCTTTCGGCGTATAGACGTATAGAGGCTGTTCAGTACTGAAGTCGGTTCTACGCCAAATTTTGTTTTCAGGTGACTTAGCTGTGCTTTCGCAATTTATGTGGTACTGAACGCTAGCAAATAACCCACCCTCGCCCAGTACTGCTTCGGGTTTCAGAGTGACATAATCAGATTGCTCCTCATTCTGAAGCCACTGTTCTTCACACCTGACTTTCCTGTTATCAACTGCAAATTCCATAATCACTTTTTTGTTTTTATCTGAATCGTGTGATACCAAACTTTTCTGCACATTAGCTGCGGAATGTTGTTGGGTTAAGTATTGCATTTTCGTACTCATACAATCCATCGATTGTGGACGTAGACAAAGGCGAAGCAAAAGCAGTCAGTGGCTCTAACTAATCAAAAGACACGCTACCGCCCGACGGCTTCATTACGCATTTGCCGCAACTGCGATAGGGGTTATATGTCGTTTGTTTTCGTCTGGCTTTTGCCTGGTGCTCCTGGTTGTCTGACCATTCGGTCAGGTGGGTAATCCTGCCTTAAAAGGCGTGCAAATTATATTGACCTTTTTGACAATCCCTATACGTAAAAAGCCCCAAAACCGTTGTTCCGGTTTTGGGGCTATTCGGGTCAGGCTTCCTTGGAGTGGTAGCCTTCGTAGTCGTAATAGCCCTGGCTGTAGCCGTAGGCGTCTTTCTTGGTCGGGTCGATCTTGTTCAGCACCACACCCGTCAGCGGCGCTTTCGCCTGCAACAGGCGGCCCACGGTGTTCTGGATGGCGCCCACCTGGGCACGGCCCGCCTCAATCACGTACAGCAGCCCATCGCACAACCGGGAGATCATCAGCGCATCGCTGACGTTCTGCACCGGCGGGCAGTCCACCACCACGTATTCGTAATCCTGCTTGAGGGTGGTGATAAGCTTATTGAACGCCTCAGTGGAGAGCAGCTCCTGCGGGTTGGGCGGTACCTGGCCGCAGGGGATGACGTCGATGCCGTCCACCTGGTGCACACATTCCGCTTTCTCCGCCGTTCCTGCCAGCAGGTTAGCCAACCCGGCGGAACCGCCCTTGACGTCGAAGGTTTTGCCCACCGTCGGTCGGCGCAGGTCACAGTCGATGATCAGGGTCTTGCCCAGCTGGCCCAGCGATAACGCCAGGTTCGCCGCCGTGGAGGACTTGCCCTCGCCCGGCATGGTGGAGGTCACCGCGAACAGGCGGTGGTCCTTGTCCAGCGCGGTCAGGTTGATGCTGGTACGGATGGTGCGCACCGCCTCGCCAAAGCCGTGCTGGCTCTTGTCGAGGAACAGTTTCTGCACCTTGCCTTCCAGTGTCTTGTCCGTCAGCTTCGGCAGCACGCCCAGCACCGGCAGGTTGAGCTTGTCCTCCACATCCCGGGTACTGCGGATGGTGTTGTTCAGCATCTCCAGCAGGAATGCCACACCGCTGGACAGCATCAGCCCCAGCAGGGCCGACAGCACGATGATCAGCTTTTTCTTCGGCTTCACCGGCACCTTCGGCGGGAAGGCTTCATCCACGATTCGGGCATTGGCGGTCTGCAAATCACTGGTGGCGCTGGTCTCCTGGATGCGCTTGAAGAAGGCGTCGTACAGGTCCTTGTTGGTGCGCACTTCCCGCTCCAGCGCCCGCAGGCGGAACTGCTTGCGGTTGATCTGCTGCACCTGTTTCTTGGCCAGGGCCACGGCCTCGCTCAAGCTCTGTTCGTTGGCCTTGTCGATCTGGTAGTCCCGCTGCACGCCATCGACGATGTTACGGATCTGGTCGCGGATGTTCTGCTGAATGCTCTGCATTTCACTGCGGGCGGAGATCATCTTCGGGTGCTTCGGCCCGTAACGGCGGGACATATCCATCACCTGCCGCTGCACCTTGGCTTCTTCCTGTTTCAGCCCCTGGATCAGCGGATGCTCCAGCACCGCCTGCAGGGATTCATAATCCCGCGCGGTTTTCAGCGCGCCGGATTTCAGCTGGCGGTTGATGTTCTCGGAAATCGCCAGCTTGCGGCGCACTTCCACCAGGGATTCCGTCAGCGCCTTCAGCTCGTTACTGGAAATGGTCAGCACGCCCTCAAGATCCACCAGGTCTTCTTTCTCGCGATAGTCCTGCAGGTTCACTTCCGCAAGGCGCAGCTTTTCGGAGAGCTCGGTCAACCGGCCCTGCATCCAGCCGGTGGCGCTCAGGGTCAGCGAGAGCTTTGCCTCCATGTAGGATTCGATGTAGGCGCTGGCGATGGCGTTGGCGATCTTCGCCGCCATCTTCGGGTTATCCGAGGTCACGTGGATGCGGACGATCTGGGTTTTTCGCACAGGTTCAATAGTGACGTGTGCATCCAACTGATTGATCGTGTCACGCAGTATCCGCTGCTCTTCATCCTCGTCGGACGGCGTTGCCAGCCCGAACCAGCCGCGCCAGTTCAGCAGCCCGGCATACCAGGGCTTTTCACGCAGCGTGGTGTTGAATTCGGGGTCATCCAGCAGGTTCAGCTTGTTGACGACTTTTTCCAGCACGCTGCGGGATTTCAGCACCTCGAACTGGGTGTTGAGGTAGCTGTCGCCACCGCCATCAATGCCATACATCTCCTCGATGGAGACCACCTTGGCCTGCTCCTGCTCAATCTGCAGCACGGCGGTGGCCTGGTAGATGGGCGTCATGGTGAAGACGACCAACGTCGCCAGTAGCGTCACGGCCAGGGTGAAGCCGGCGATCGCCCAGCGGTAAGTCATCAGGATGTGAACAATCTCCCGAAGGGAGATCACATCGTTGCCCTGCAGCATTTTTGGCAAGGCGGTTGGGTTCGATTCATTCGTCATGGATAGGGTTCTGAAGGGTTGCGGGGCTCGGGAGTTTCTCCGGGGGCACAGGTCAGAAGAAGCTTTCCTTCACGTTGATGATGTCGCCGGGCAATACGGACTCATCCAGCTTCATGGCACGCTCCACCAGCTTGCCCTTCTCTTCGCGGCTGACAATGATGTCCTTGCGCGAGGCGCGCTGAGTGAAGCCACCGGCCAGGGCCACGGCTTTTTCCAGGGTCAGGCCGGGTTCGAAGGAGAATCCGCCAGGGTCTTTCACTTCACCACTGACGAAGAACTTGCGGTATTCGGTGATCGCCACACTGACTTTCGGGTCAATAAAATAATCCCCCGTCAGCTTTTGGGTCAGGAAATTCTGCAACTGGCCCACGGTCTTGCCCTTCACGCGGATCTCCCCCAGGAACGGGTAAGAGATGGTGCCGGCATCGCTCAGGCGGGTCTCCACTTCCATGTCCTCTTCACCGAACACGGTGATCTTGACCTTGTCGCCGGAGTTCAGGCCGTAGCGGGAAAAACTCATATCATCCGCCCTGGCAGTGCCGATCACCGCCAGCATGGCCAGGCTGGCGGCCAGCAATACCAGCAGGGTCTGTCGCATGGCGCGGGTTGCATTGCGCCTTGTCGAAACATACATCCGTAATTACCTCGTAATACTTTCGTCCCATAAAAACGCAGGCCGGGCGATGTTGTCTCCCCCGGCCTGCTGCTTTTATAGGCGACTGTCGCCCGGCGGTTTAGATCGCCAGTTCCGCAGACAGTGTGTAGACGTTGCGGCGGTAGCTGTCGTCGCTTGCGCCAACACCGATGTTGCTCTCGTCACGGTCCGTGTTCTGGTAGCCCAGGGACAGGGTGACGAAACGACGCACTTTCCAGTCAACGGAAACGCCGAAGGTTTTCACCTTGCGGTCTTTCTCGTTGGTGGCCAGGGCGGACTGCACTTCTTCATCGGTGTAGCTGTAGTTCACGTTGGTACCGATGCGGGAGGTCCAGTCGTGCATCCACGCCACCGTGGTGGTGGTGCCCTTGGTGAAGTTCTGCTCGCTCGGCTCGTCGTATTCCAGGCCGTAGTCACGGGTGGTGCTCAGCTGGAACACGGAGTGGTCAACCGGCATGTAGCTCACGCCCACTTCCCAACCGGTGTAGCCTTCCTTGTCGATCTTCTGGTTGTTGCCATCACGCAGGTCGGTTTCACGGTAGCGGCGACCGATCTTGGCGTAACCGGTGGTCTTGGCGGTGGCTTCCCAGTTCAGACCCACCAGGTAACTGGTGATGTCATAGGCGGGGCTCTTGCCCGCGTTGAAACCGGTCAGCTTGCGTTCGTATTCCAGGTCACGCTTCTTGACCTCGAACAGAGCGTCGGTCTTGGGCATCAGGCGATAGAAGAAGGTCGCACCGTATTCCTTGGTCTCACGGTTTTCACCTTCACGGATGCCTCGGGTTTTCTCGTAGTCGCGCTTGTCAATGCTGCCGAACAGGTCAACACGGGCCATGGCGTCCATGGAACCGAAGCCGTACTTCAGGCCACCTTTCTTACGCACGTACTCAGGGGCGTTCTTGTCATCCACGCCGTTCACGGTGGAACCGCTGTCGTGGTACACACCGTAATCCCAGTCCACATCCAGACGGTTGCGGCTGTTGAATTCCTGGTGGATGTCACCGAGGATGCCGTAATCGGTAAAGCCGGCGTCGCTCTCGCTGGTGAAGTTCATGTCCTTGGCAGCCAGGGTTATGGCGTAGGTGCTCAGGCCGGTCTGAGCCTTGAACTCAACGGAGGGATCAATGCTGTAGAAGGAAGAGCCTTTTTTCTTCAGGTCGCCGGAACCTTCACGGAAGACGTTGTCATCGTAACCGATGTCAGTCTTCAGTTGCGGGGTGATGTCGATGCCGTTCCAGCGGATGTGGCCCGGATCTTCGACGGCCGCGACCGCGCTCATGCCGTATCCAGCCATGGCGATCGCCAGGCTGAGCTTGCTTATCCCTTTCATTAAACGTTCTACGCCTTGGGTTGCAGTGTTGTGTGACGGTTGTGAAGGTTATACCGGCCAGAAAAACGACAGCTGTTTTACTGGTGCCGTCGTATAAGTTGACGGCACCGGTATAAAAGTGCGTTGTATTATATAGATACGGTCAATATAATTTCCACCGCTTACTGTGCATTTATAAGAAATTGGTTTAAGGCCGTCCGCTGGTCAGCCTTTAATCAATGTAAGTGTATGGAACGTCAGGAGTAGCCGGAAAACCAGTGTCTTGTATTTATGCAGGCTGGCAGGCTGTCTGAAGAACCCAAAGGAACCCAGATGAAACCATTGAAACTTGTTGCCGCAGC
This sequence comes from Kistimonas scapharcae, assembly GCF_039540975.1. Classification (NCBI taxonomy): domain Bacteria; kingdom Pseudomonadati; phylum Pseudomonadota; class Gammaproteobacteria; order Oceanospirillales; family Endozoicomonadaceae; genus Kistimonas; species Kistimonas scapharcae. The sequence continues at coordinate 98,001 of NZ_BAABFL010000081.1, read as the reverse complement.
CTGTGCGCTTTCAGCAGCAATGGCGGGTGTCGCGCAGGCGGATCTCGCCGCGGACATGGCCACCATGTCACCGGCCGATGCGCTTGCCAAGGCCACCGTGGATCAAACCGTCTCCATAGAGGCACTGATCGCTGACGCTGCCGCCCAGCTGAAAGACAACCCTGCCCTGCTGTCCGCCCTGGTGGGAGAAGCCGTCAAGGCCTACCCGGACCAGGCTGCCGCCATCGTCCAGGTAGCCGTGAGCCAGGCGCCTGCCCAACAGACCGCCATCACCAGCGCCGCCATCGCCCAGCTGCAGGACAACCCTGACGCACAGGACGCGGTAAATCAGGCCGCCAATGACGCTGCCCAGCAGGTCGTTGACAACCAGACCCAGAACCAGACACAGGAAGCCCAGGTACAGGAAACGGCACCGACTCCACCGCCGCCCCCGCCTGCCCGTCCTTCCACGCCTGACAAGCCACCGGTGGTCAGCCCGAACTGATCAGCAACAGGCAACAACAGCAGAAAACGCCCACCCTCCAGACGTGGGCGTTTTTATTTGAAGGGTGAATACGGGGATCGTGCCTGCATGCCCTGACAGGATGTCCCGGCCCGAAAAACTATGGTAATGTGTCGCAGGCTGAAAGCTCCTGCCAATACGCATCAACAATGCACGGCAGGGCCTGATCATACTGCAGATGCCTTTTATTCCCTGGGTTTGACACCTTCTGGGGTTATCGTTTTACGCTCGCGTTTTTATTGTCTTTGTTGACATATTCCCCGCTTTCCGGGGGTTCAGTGGCCTTGAATCACAACCTGCATAATGTGTGATTCAAGGCCGCCTTCACGATACGGCTCACCACCCACAGGACGATTGCCGGCGACGGTTCTAACGCGCAGAGGGATTGAACACGCTGAAATCAAGCCCGTGTTTTTGGGGGTTGGCGAACGCATCCTCTGCCCGACGCAAGGCATCGGACAGCACCGTGCTACCGGGATGGTCAGTGATACTGAAATCAAGCAGCGATACTTTCACGGTGCCCAACGTAACAGGCTCCATCAGATCATCTCCCCACGTCCTCACCGTCCAGTCGAGTGCAAACTCCCCCTTGCCGTCAGCGTAATGACCACCCACATAGGGATGCAAGCTGATATGCCTCAGGGCATAAAGCACAAAGCCCAGATCCATTTCGTTAGCACGGGCAATGTCAATCCCACTGCGCATACGAGTGCTGGGCACAATCGCCTCATACCCTTCAACCGGGCGCTCAAGGGTTTCTGTCGCGCCTTCTTTACTGTTTTTTATATGCGCTTTAGTGGCTTCAAGATCACTGATCTGTTCACCGATGTTTTTCTTTTCTGCGCTGGATGCCGTCGCATAGGCTTTTTTCAGGTCCTTGATCTGGGTGTCGATATCACGGGCCTTCCGCGCAATATCCATATCTTCTGACATGATGCGTTTCAGTTTTTCGATATCATTGTCCGCAACGAGGCGGACCAATTCCTCATTGCGCTTAAAGGGCATTGCACGCATTTTTTTGTGGATGTAGTAGCAGGGCTCGTCCTGCGATTCCGGAATCCAGTCATTCACGCCCAACGTGCCGCTGAATTTCCAGAACCCGCCGAGACCGATAATGGGATTTTTGGCGCGTAAGCCATCCTCCCGCTCAACCACGCCATCCATGGAAAATGACGATAACTCTTTGGCCAGCTCCCCGATAGGCACCCCCTGCATCAGCATGAAGTGGTCCTGTAACGGCAGCTTCCCGCCCGACGCCCTGCATGCACCGACAAGCAGCGCTTCCCTGATCAGGTGCCGGAGTTGTGTACCCGGGAAAAAAACCGGTGACCGGTCAGTCTTGGGACCAAGCCGGGGAAGGCGCTGAAGATCCTTTGAGCCTGTCGTGCTGGCAAAATTGTCTTCCGGCCTGTTGACGGCCAGCGCCGAGACCGCTGTTGTGTAGCCCCGGAAATAGATGGCACGACGCCTGTTGTTGAGATTAAGCATAAAACGACTTCAATCCGAAAGATTAACGATCTGAAAAAATGACACGCCGGATTTTTTCGACAGGAACCGCCTCGACGGCCTTGCAGGCATTATGGTTGCTCCAGTACGGGGCGGTGACCGGCAAATACCGTGTACGGGCAACCGGTATATTGATGCCATTATCGTTAAACCATGAGACCGGCAGGTTCCTGGCAACGCCCCCTCCGCCATCAATGCACGAAAGATCATCATCAATGGCCCTGGCATAGACACCCTGCACCGTTCCGCTTCCGGCGTTGCTGTTAACACCAACCCGGGAGCAATAAAATGCGGTCAGCGCCCCGATATGATCGACATCCCCGACACCATGGAACACGAGGTATGGAGCATGGCAGGCATTCCACCTGTTCAGGCGGTTTCGCTCAGGCCCGCCATTGATGTTCACCTTCCGGTATACGTTTTCACCATGCCTGTTGATTTTTATGGGTGCCAGCAGGCTTTCATGCAATAACGTCCCATGCCGCATTCGACCAACAGAGTGCCGTGTCTGCGCCGTGATGGTCTGTTCAGGTGTCACACCAAACGCCATGGCGCTGGCATGGTAAAAACCATGTTCGTTCCAGAGCAGCAGTTCCTTAAGCATCCCAAGCGCTTTTTCAGGACAACCGGTATGCCTGAAACATAGGGCGGACAACAGCCCATCCAGGTGCAGGGCATGTCGCCGCAAGGTGACGGGTGAACCGGTTTCAAACACCAGTTCAAAGGGGGTTAAAGCCATGCGACTATCTCCTGAACACGCCGTGGCGGCGGGCTGCATGCCTCGCTCTCAAAATACGCTGCATGGGTAAAGCTGTGCATGAAGCGCTCAGGTATCACCCCCGTGAGATTATGTTGTCTGCCGGGACCGATCCGGGGATCGGCACAATACGCCGTTATGCAATCCCCGGAATCCCTGATGCCCCGACCGATCAACCCTTGCTTGAATTTTCTGAGGGCACGTTCCCTCACCCGGCTGTAGAGCACCCTGATCGCCATTTGCCGACTGCGACCCTGTTCCAGGTAACCGGCAATGAACGTACTTTCCATGACAGCGCTGGGCGGTTGCACAGGGATTCGGGTGACCATGATATTTTTCAGCAGCTGAGCACCTCCCGGCCCCCGTATACTGACCCCCTCCCAGGCGGACGGCGTGACAATCGACCGGATATCACCGGCCTGGAGCTGCCTGATCAATACATCGAGCCGCGTTCCCGCCTGATGAAAGCCAATATCATGGCGGTGCTCAAGCAAAGACCGCAGCTCCTCCACTTCCAGAAAGGAGGGACACAGGCAGAGCGTGGCGCCCTGGTCGGTGCATGCCGCCAGCATTCTTGCGGTGTAACCCAGCCAGTCCGGATTGTAGGGGGCATCCTCACCATCACGGCACGCATAAAAAGGCTTGGCTACAGCACCGGCAAGCACAAAGGCAATTCTGCCATAGTCCCCGGGGGCGAATTGACCCACAAATTTCACATCCGGGTCTTTGATGCCCAGGGTCGATCGAATGGGAGTAAACCGCTCCCTGCCATGTTTGCCGGAAACGGCCAGGGTGCCACTGGTCAACAGTACGGACACCGGCGGCTGATAATCACCAATCCCCCTGAGATAAGTGCTGAAGTTTAACGCGGCAAACGGGTTGTCTGTGGCAATGCTCCCCTTGCGGTGAACGGGTGACCACGCAATACAGCTGGCGCGTGATTTATCGCCAAGCGTTTTCTTTATGGACTTGTACAACCCGATAATGGCGGTGAGTTTTTCATATTGAACCTCATTATCCGCAGAGATGGATTTGGCCAATGGTTTAAGGCGAACCCGTGCCATCTCGGCAACGGCGTGGAACCTCGCGCCGGCATTGAGGGGCAACTCCTTTGTCAGTACGCAGGTTTTTTCATGGTAAAGCAGGCCGAGTTCATCGAGAACAACCTGCAGCTCGGTGAGCGCCTGGCAAGCCGCCTTGATATCCGCTTTTTTCCAGTTTTGCGTATTGCCAATCTCTGTGATGATGCGCGCGATTCTTGTTGGTGAGCTGCGCAATCTGAAAATGCTCTCTGCCGCATCGGCAATGCGATCCGCTTCATCGGCGACAACATGGGTGAAGGGCATTGAAGCGTCCGAACCGAAAATACTCACCCCCCTGGCAAACAACATCGTTACCGTGTGCGAGGTCAATACGATGTCAGCTTTGGTGGCAGCCTCACAGTCAGAGAGATACCAGCGGGCATCCTCGCGACTGCAATGCTCTGTCAGTGAGACGGACGACTCCAGGGATTCAATAGCCGACAGGCTTTCCGGGCCTGTCCCGTATTTTGTGTAGACATGCTCGCCATATCGCCTGGTCACCAGGTCATACCAACCCAACAACCGCTCTTTGCACCTGGCATCCGCAGTCCGTTCAGCCAGAGAGAGCACCCTGCCTGCAGACACGTACTGCGACCGCCCCAGCCGGGTGACAATCGTCACCGGCCTGAGATCAAGGGCATCAAGCACCCGGTTAATCACGTTTGCATCTGATTTGAGCTGATGCATCAAATGCACCGTATAGGTCGATATCAGGCACCGGCATTTCCCCGGTTTCATGGCGATGTGTATGGCTACGGGCAGGAGATAAGCGAGGCTTTTTCCTATTCCCGTCTCACCTTCCAGCATGCTGACAGCCACGGTCTTGCCATCCAGCCACTCCGCCACGCTCATGGCATACCGGTGCTGCTGCTCCCGGTAGTCCATGCTGAAATCACGGACAAGGATTCCGCCAGCGCGGAATACCTGATCGACAGCATGGGCGAGGTCAGACATGCCATTCACGACAGATCACCACTGAGCAACAACCCCATGCCAAAGGCTTTTTTTCGGCCCAGGCCACGGTTGTAAGCGACCCGTGCACGCTCCGCATCCGTGATGCGTACGTTGAAAACAAGATCGGCCGTGTTGATGTAGTGGTGCGGTGTCACTTTAAGACGGCCCCTGGAGACTATCGCCGCGTTCTGCAATGCCATGCCGTTATGGTCCAGGAGCAACCTCAACCATTCATCAATGTCTTCCTTCACGGTCAGTGCAATTTCTCTTGTCCCGGACGGTTTGTCATGACCGGCTTGCCCCTGTCGCAGACGCCTTGACAGATTTAACCGACAGTTAAATCGACGCATAGCGCCCACACTGAATTCTGCACAATGCTCTCTGTACTCGACCTCCCCCAGAGGTGGAACGGATGTTCTTACCAGGACAATGGACCCCGAATCACTTTTTATGGCGCGCCACAACGGACGCGTCTCTTCTTTATTCAAGGCGTCACCACCTGCAAACACGATATCCATGACTTCCTGGTGAAGCGTGTAGACATCGGCGGGGGCGTGTGGCGATCGGTAAACAAACTCAAAGACCATTATGCAATACTCAAAAGGTGCAGCTTCTCGTGCGGATCACAGGGCAGTTTTCTGGCGATGTCCAGCGCCTCGGGATGGGAGGTCAGAAATGCCGTAATTTCAGGTGCATTGGGTGGTATATGCCCCAGGCATGATCCCCTGACAAGCTTTACAAGCTTCTTACAGGCGGTTTTGTCCGTTGTGGACAGCGCCCGGATCTGATCAAGCAGAATAAGATTGATACGATGGGTCTGGTTGGCCGTACAGGCGTACAGCTCATCCCAATGATATGTCAGCTGCAGATTCTCAACCAGTTCGGTTTTCTTCCTGCCTAAATCACTCACATAGAGCAGAGGAAATGCGTCTTCATCGAGTTCACGGGTGTATCGGAGTACAAACTCCATGGCGGATTTACCGCTCTCCTGAACGGTCTGGAAAATCGGCTCAGATGCAGCGCTTAACCGGCTATGCCAACCGGGGTTGGTCAACAGTATCGACTGCTTCTGCGTGACGATCATGCCACAGCCAACCAGCATTCCCAGCTTTCCGGGGGTCGCCGGCTTCGCAATGGTTCCCTTTTCTATACCCAGATACTTATAGCTACCATGAAACAGCGCATTACAGGGCGCGCAGATGGCCACATCCAGTTTGGTGTAACTATCCACCCTCATTTCAAACAGCGGCGTGCTCCACCGGCCAGAGGCCCTGCCACAGCAATAGCAGGTGACCACTTTACCGGCAGCGACTGTCTCAAGGCGCATTTCGTCGGCCATTTTATGGGTGACCTGCGTCCACAAAAAATCAATCGCATCCATGATAGTCTCGCAACAATTTCAATCGTACAGGGTGGGTCATGGCAAAAATGTCACCCATGGCATGGCCAACGGCTTACCGCTACGTATGCTGAAGAGGTTAGCCGTGGATCAAATATACGTGGCCATGATCAGTGCAGTGCTGATGTTTTTGGTGCAGCTTCGGGAAACCGCTTGAATCAGTTGCAGTATTGATGGCAGGGGTTGTTACCGGGGCACGCTCTGCTGAGCAGCAATCGCGCATTGTACCGGATTCTCAGCGTTTTCTGAAGGTGCCCGCCAGGGACAAACGGGCGAAAAACGACGACTACATACCTGCAGATGCAACACGGCTGCCCAGGTAATGTCGAACGTTATCCGGTGTACAGATCAATAGCGGAGAAAGCCGGATCACGTCACGGTACAGTGTGCCAGAGGCATCATCGTCACCGGCCTGAGCGATGGCGTTGCGGAGTTCGCGGATTTCGATAAAGTCGCGGGCAGAACCGATAAGGCCTTTTTCTTCCATCCGGTTAATGCGGTCACGAATGGTGCCGGAATGATTCATTTCCAGATCATCCACCAGCCGGAAGATTTTCTGGATCAGTATGTCACTCACACGAACAAAACGAACGGTCAGCGCTTCAATTTTTTCTTGTCCCGCGGCATCCAGTGATGCAATCGGCAATGGCAAACACCGCTTCAGTGACCATGCCAGACTATCGACGGCCTTACACATTTGCGGCATCTGTTTTTCCAGTAACTGGCGTTTGTCGTTAGTCATGGCGTTGCAACCTTAAGGTCAGTCGTTTCATCACGATTCAGTTCCATATCCGTAAACGGTATAAGCACCGGAAAACCTGCGTCACCTGACACCTGAAAAAAACGACCAGGGATAATCCAGTGCGGTGGGCATAGTACTCCTGTAGAACGGATCAGTAACCACTCTTCCCGATCTGCCACAGGCAACGCACTGACCTCCTGATGGCCGCTCTCAGAACCCACACCATTTTTTCTTCCACTCCGGGGTGCCACTCCAAAATCTGAAGCTGTTAGCATTCCAGGCGTTCATAAAAACAGGGAACCTTGCTTATGGAAAAGATCGCCGAATACACCGTCGAGTCAACGTCCCGCCATTTCCGGCAACCGCCTGCACCGGTAGAGCTGGAAGGTACCATAGAGCGCATTTTTAACCGGAACGATGACAACGGATTTTTTGCCATGTGGGTTCGGTGCAATGGGCGAAGCGCACCGGTGAAGATGATCGGTACCGCACCCGGCCTCGCTGAGGGGGAGTCGATTATGGCCACAGGTCACTGGAACAACCACCCACTGCACGGCTGGCAGTTTGAGGTGGCGCATGTCAGCACCACGCTGCCGGACTCACCGGAAGGCATCCGGCGCTTCCTGGCCTCCGAATTCAGGCATATTGGCCCGTGCCTTGCTAACACCATCGTCGCCCATTTCGGCACGGCGTTTTTCAGTATTCTGGAACAGACACCCGAGCGCCTGACTGAAGTCAAAGGCATCGGCAACAAGCTCAAGGAACGGCTGATCACCACATGGCCGGAAAAAAAGGCCATTCGCACGCTCATGCACTTTCTCCGGGAGCACAATATCAGCGCCACACTGGCAACCCGCCTTCATAAACACTACGGCGAGGAGGCAATCCATACCGTTCAGCAAAATCCCTACCAGCTGGCTGTGGACATTCGTGGCATCGGGTTCAAGACAGCGGACGCCCTGGCCAACCTGCTGGGCATCGCGCCGGACAGCCTCATGCGCGCGAGGGCCGGTGTACGCCACTGCCTGCAGACATTCACCGGACGCGGACACTGCGCCCGCGCGCGCAACAAACTGATCAGGGATGCTCTCAAACTACTGGGCGACATCCCGGCAACGGTCATCACCGCTGCCATTGAGGCGGAAATCAGAGCGAAGCACCTGATACCGGAAACGATTGACGACACTCCCTGTCTGTTTACAGCATCGCTGTATCATGCCGAGTGTGGCGTGGCCCGCCAGGTTCATCGCCTGCGGAAAGGCGCCACGACCTGGGCGGCCATTAACCTGAGCCGCGCCATTCCCTGGGCTGAGACCCGAAAGGGGATCAAACTGTCACCATCACAGCAACAGGCCGTAACCCTGAGCGTACAGAACAAAGTCTGCATTCTCACCGGCGGCCCCGGTGTCGGCAAAACAACCGTCGTCAATTGCATTGTCAGCATTGTGGCAGCCAAAAGCGGCCATATCAGCCTCTGCGCGCCCACCGGCCGGGCCGCCCGGCGCCTGTCAGAATCCACAGGTCGACCGGCGAAGACCATTCACCGCCTGCTGGAAATTGATCCGTCCGGCTCAGGCTACAAATATTCTGCCAGCAACCCGCTCGCAACCGACATGCTCGTGGTAGACGAGGCGTCGATGGTGGATATCGTTCTCATGAACCGCCTGCTGCAAGCCATTCCGTCACACGCCGCAGTCCTGCTGGTCGGCGACACCGACCAGCTTCCCTCGGTCGGGCCGGGCGCGGTTTTGACCGACCTGATTCACGCCGGCTGCATACCGGTCGCACGGCTGACGGAGATCCACCGTCAGGCAGCCACTTCAGCGATTGTCACCTGTGCCCACGGGATCAACCGGGGGCGCCCTCCCGAACCCACATCGCCCGATACCCTGACCGACTGCCACTTTTTTCCCGAGGAGGATCCTGAACAGGTTCTGGAGACACTGCAGACCATTGTCAGCCAGTGGCTGCCACAGCAGTTCGGCCTGGATCCGGTCAGGGATATCCAGGTACTGACACCCGGCAGGAAAGGCACACTGGGTACAGAGAGTCTTAACCGCCTCCTGCAGCATCGCCTCAACCACAACCTCCCGGACAGTGGCCTCCCTGGCCAACCCGCTTTCGCGCCCGGCGACAAAGTCATACAGACCGTGAACAACTATGAACGTGATGTCTTCAACGGCGACATCGGCACGGTCATCACCACTGACAGTGTCAACGAAGCGATCATCATCCGGTTCGAGGAGAACGAGGTAAGCTATCCGTTCGGCGAGCTGGACGAACTGTCCCTGGCCTACGCCATTACCATCCATAAAAGCCAGGGGTCGGAATATCCCTGTGTGGTCATTCCCGTCACCACGCAACACTACCCGCTGCTGGAACGCAACCTGCTTTACACCGGCATTACCCGCGGCAGACAACGGGTGGTTCTCATCGGCCAGCCTCAGGCAGTGACAATGGCTACCCATATCAGAAAATCATCACAAAGGCTCACCCTGCTCCGGTCACGCCTCAGGCAAGGTGAATCCTGCCGGTAATACTGGACCGGCGTCTGGCGTCTGGCGTCTGGCGTCTGGCGTCTGGCGTCTGGCGTCTGGCGTCTGGCGTCTGGCGTCTGGCGTCTGGCGTCTGGCATTGATTTTGGCACATGGCGTTGATTTTGGCGGTTGCCAATGGACAGCTCCATGGGGTTGTTTTTGTATTTCACCCTGCCGGACGCCAACTGCATCCCCTCTGCGCGCGCGCCTATACCCGAAACCTCATCTCAGGGCGTTATCAGGGATGATAAAATGCAGGGCACATGCCGGATGCGCAACGGCTCACGCATACCTGTCAGGAATAATCCTTCAGAAAAGATTGTCTGGCGTACGGTGCAAACGGGACAGAGGTGAGGTTACAAACCCTGTCGTGAGACCCGGCAATAGCGGCTCCGGCACGGATTCGATGGTTAACGGGTGGAAAGGGGATATCAACAACCGGTGTCAGTTATCCGGCCAGCGAGTACGACGATATAGCAGCTCCATCGGGACAAAGCTGTCTTCGTCATGCACCCCGATGCCTGCCAGGTATTTTGTCACCCGAACGCCGACGTCATAATGCTCGCCATAACGGTGATACTGCGCCCGCATTTTCAGCTTGCTGATCGTTCTCAGGACACGGTTCATCTCCAGCGTCAGCACATTCAGGACATCCCAGCTGGCATCAAACTCGCCACGGGCCTCATAGTAACGGATCAAAATCTGCTGATAGCGGTGGAGGGCATGATAGTCCGCCCTGGCGAAAGCGACATGCTGCCGGCAGGGAACGGTCTCAGCGGTCATCGCCATGAACTCCTCCGGGGTGAATTTAATGAAATATTCCCCGGCAACGCGACTGCCGAGGCCATAGTACATGGCATTGAGATTACCTGCCGGCGCCCCACCCGCGATGCCTCCGTGCAAATGGCAGCGCCCTTCGCCGGGATGCCCCGTCTTGTAGCCGGCCGCATTACGGCAGGCGCGGCCGGTGCTTTTTGCACGGGCACCGCAGACGGGGCGGGCCGGCAGGGTGTCACCCAATTCACAACCCGTTTCAGCCCTCTGCCGCCGCGTTTTTTTCAAGCCTGAGGCTGCGGGACGTTCTGTGCCGGTGTTCATTGATGGCACCCGACGCCGACCCTGACCTACTGGCAGTGTACCCTGCCCTGCAGGGCGCTTTCCGTGGTGAGGCAACCCACTCCCGCTCAGGCGATCGGGACAAGGGGGAAATCAGGTGGCGCCAGCCGGTTTTGTAATTGATGCCTTTCAGACGACAAAAGTCTTTCAGGGTCATACCCTGTTCAAGATAGCGCTGATCCAGCTCCGCCTGTAATGCTTTCCAGCTGCTCATGATAATGGACGCTCCCTGCCCCTGTCAGACAGCCGGAGAGTAACAGACCCGATATCCCCCGCAAACGCAAAACACCATCATGGCAGCGCATCCGCCAACCACAAGCAGACCAGGGTTGCAACGGTCATCGCCTCAGACATGCCTCCTGAAATTTGCCGTTGCAACAGGACGGGGTTGAGATACTCTCGGGGGCACGGGGCGCCATGACGGCACCCTGCCACAAGAGGGAACGAAACATGGCAGAACAGGAACGCTTCATACTGTGGGTGAGACTGAACAGGGTCGCAGAGCTGACCGGACACAGCGAGAAAAGCCTTCAGGGAAAAATCCATCGCGGCCAGCTGACAGAAGGCCTGCACTATATCCGGGCACCTGACGGTCATCTTCTGATGGACCTGGATGCATTCAGCCAGTGGCTGGCATCATGAACGAGGGAGGGAAACATGATGACGACAGCAACCACCCGCACACCCGCATTACCCGACTGGGTCAGCCTGCACAGAACAGCCGCACTGACCGGCTACTCGGTAAAGGCCCTGCAACATAAAATTGACAAGGGACAGCTGCCCCAGGGGCTGGTCTGGAAAATCGGCCCCGGCCGGCGACGTCAAATCCACCTGCCCAGGTTCATGCTCTGGCTGCAGGGCCGCCTGAAATACTGAGTCCAATCCCCTTGCCGGTTGTTACGGCAAAGGGGGCCCCACGTCCTTTCCAACAGCACCATAATCCCTTTATTACAGCACAATGGTCAGCGTGCTTCGGTTCTGCTTAAATAGCGACACCACTAATAAACGACAATTTATTTATAAGTCTGATCACACCATGGCAAGAGTTGTTGTAATGCTGCTCATCCCGTTCGTTTCACCAAGGCAAGTCGTTGATGAACAGCTTTAACCCCGGCCACCTGCAGGCAATATCACTGCTGGACAGGTTACGCAATCTGGTGCTTGACGAAAAAGAAGCTGCAGGTGCCCACCTTCGTGAAATCTGGCGCCGTCCCCTGATTGAGCGGATAGAGAAAGGCTGGTGCCTTCCATTGAGCCGCATACAGCCAGGCCCATTGCCCTACCAGCTAATTCTTCACTTTAAAGAAAATCTGTCCCGTTTCCGTGAGGGGGATCTGGTTTGTCTTAATCCCGGTGATCCGTTTGAGCAACCCTGCTGGCATGAGCTTCTCATTGAAGAAGAAAACAGTTCAAGCCTCCTTGTCAGCAATAAGCAGGCACCAGACATTCTGGCCTTCTGCCAGAGCCACCAGCAGCTCTGGACTCTCGATACCGATACGATGGATCTGACGGCTTACTACCTGAACGCCATTGATGATCTCGGTAAAACCCGTATCGGTCGTGAGCGGGTCCTGCCTCTACTGCTCGGTCAAGCCGATAATGCCATGGATGCGGACGACTACCAGTTTGCCCACGAGTACGCCCTGCAAAGTGAATGCAACGATGATCAGGCCGATGCCATTGCCAGTGGATATGCGACAGCCCTCGATTTCTGCACCCAGGGGCCGCCTGGTACAGGCAAGACTCGCACCCTGGCCCATCTTGTCAGCTTGCTCGTAGAAAAGGGTGAACGGGTACTGGTCACCGCCCATACGCATATGGCGATCAATAACGCACTGAACAAGATACACGAACTCGCGCCTGAGCTTCCCATCGTCAAAGTCAGTGTTGCCAGCGGCAGAAAAGCCCTGAATCCCGCTATTGATCGTGTTGATCGTTTCAACCTGTGGGAACAGGCTTCAACTGCCAGTCATTACGTCGTCGGCGCTACGCCTTTTGCCTGTCGAAGTTCCCGACTGGCGAATCTTACCTTTGATACCGTCATTTTTGATGAAGCCAGCCAGGCGACAATCCCGCTGGCGTTGATGGCGATGTTAAGCGGCAAACGTTATCTGTTTTTTGGCGACCATCAACAGCTACCGCCGGTGTTACAGTCTCGATCAAGGCTGCATGACCGCGAAGCATCAGTGTTTGAGCAACTGATTCACAACCGGGAATCCGTCATGCTGACCGAAACCTGGCGTATGAATGCACCCCTCACTCGCTGGCCCAGCACACTGTTCTATGACAATCGGTTAACCGCTTCTCCACTGTCCCGCACACGTCAGTTATCACTTCACTGCAACGATACACCGCTGGCGAATATCCTGAGCCCTGACGCCCCAATGGTCTGGCTTGACCAGCCACTCGGCACCGCACAATCTGTCAATGCCACTGAAGCAGAACGGATTGCCAACCTCTGCCGTGCCCTGATAAAAGGTGGCGTCAGCCCGGATGAGATCGGTGTTGTTGCCCCATTTCGTTCCCAGGGCAGGCAAATACGCAATGTGCTGCACACACTACTGGGGAGACAAGCCGAAAGCATCGTGACTGACACGGTAGAACGAATGCAGGGACAGGAACGGGACGTCATTCTGTTGTCACTGACCAGTACTGACAGCAACTTCGTCAGAGCCATCGCAGAGTTCTGGTATCAACCAGAGAGATTGAATGTATCGGTAACACGGGCTCGCTCAAAGCTGATTATTCTCGGCTGTGCCGAACTCCTTGACTGGACACCTGATAACCCTTTACTGGCACGATGGATCTCAGGGTTTCGTGCTCTTCACGCTGCCTGTCTTAAAACAGACTGGCCAACCCATGACATTGACGTTAACAGGATGTCTCATGGCACGCTGCATTCCTGATAAGGCTTTAAACGACAGTACCGAAGCCGTACGACTCTTCAATCTGCTGAAACGCTCGCTGGACGACAAGTACATTCTGCGCCAACGCATCCCCGGTGAAGACTGGGCGCCGACATTCTGGATAGAACACGACAGCGGCCGACATCTGTTCCTGGTCGTTTCTCCGGTTAAAGCCGGAGAGATTACGAAGCTGGCCACCAGCAACACGCCAGACTTATTTGGCAGTGCCAAAACAACCGCCCCTTTTGGTACCGGTGAACAACAGCACCTTGAAAGTTTCTATACACGGATTCAGCAGGATCTCACGGGGTCGATGCCGACGGGCCTGATCAGAACCGTTGCCCCTGTCGCCGTGGTCTTTTTTAATTTGCGACAGGCTGATATCAAGGACCTGCTCGATAGCCCGACCACTCTCCTTAAAACAACCCCCGTAACTTATGGTGAACAACTGAAAGGAGAAAAAGGTGCTGTATGGATTGAACGCCACCTGGGCCTGAACGCCGGCAAGCTGTTGCCTGAATCACTGCGCAGGACATTCAGCCCGGAAACCATGGTTCCCACGTCCATCACAACGCGACGTATCCAGCGGCAGGACAACCGTGAACGCCAGACCGGGTTCTTTCTGGACTATCAACAGGAGTGGGCCAGCAAGATCGATCTGGCCCCACCGGAAGAGCATGTGCAAATGAGCCGCGACTTTTCCCTTCGCCTGCTCAATGGCGTGGCAGGAGGTGGAAAATCCTTAATTCTCCTTTACCGTGCCCGCCTGCTTCGTCAACTGTTTCCAGACAGCCGTATACTCTGCCTGATACACAACCGCCCTGTTACCCGTGAAATGGAGCGACGCTACCGCATCCTGACCAACGATGACCATGGCGTACTCTGGCTGACCTTCATGGCCTGGTGCAAGCAGTTCTACCCGCAAGGCAAACCATTACAGCCCCATATTCGCCATTCTCTGATCAGTGGTATCCATCGGGAATTTCTCAGTCAGTCCCGCCTGACAGCATCCCAGCTGGGAGATGAGTTCACGTTCATTAAAGATCGCCTGATTTTTTCGGAAACTGATTACCTGAATGCCGATCGCACAGGCCGTGGATTTGCCCTGAGGGAAAGTGAGCGAGCGCTCGTGTACAGGGCACTGGAAGCCTATGACCGCAAGGTCACCGCTATACCGCATCGTTTTGACTGGGCCGACCTGCCTCGCATTGTCTGGCAACAGTTTCAAAGCGGTACCGTCAGTGTCCCTCAGTACGAGCATGTTTTAATTGATGAAGCCCAGTTCTTCGCACCCGTGTGGTTTGAGCTGGTCAAAATGATTACCAGCAAGGGAACGGGCCAACTGTTTCTCGCCGCCGATCCTTCTCAAGGATTCCTTAAACGACGACTCAGCTGGGTTCAGGCTGGACTGGAAGTCCGGGGACGAACACATAGGCTGGATCGAAGCTACAGGACAACCACTGGCATACTCCAGGCCGCTACACGCTTCAGGAAGTTACGCCTGAGTGATGATCCGGAACAGTATGTAGAGCCTGCCTTCACAAATATGCCCGTTGGCGACAGTCCACGCCTGATTCTGACAGACTCCCCCAATGATGAAATTCTTCGGACAGCCGGAGAGATCAAGTCTTTACTGAATGCCGGTATACCGGGGCGGGATATTCTTGTTGTCTATGCCGATGGGATCCGTCAACAACCCCTGACGGATGTATTTGAACAGGCATTAGGAAAAAAATGCTACTGGCTCATGACCTCGATGGCCAAGGATAACGAACAGGCTGTCAGGTTATGCCCTTTAGGTGCTGCAACAGGGCTAGAAAGTCCCATTGTGTTTCTTCTTGGCTTGCAGGGATTACTGGATAAGGAATCTGCCCTGGAACTCACGGATGATGAACGAGCCGAACTGGTTGAAGAAAACACGCGAAAAATCTACATGGCCATGACCCGTGCCGGGCAGAAGCTGGCGATTACCTGGCCGAATGCCAGTATGCCAGAACCATTGGCAGCGTCACTATTCCCCCGACAAACACATACAGAACCTGATTGCAACGGGAACAACAGCCAACACCTGACAGCCTGTAACACATAACTTCTACCTTAGCAACGAAACACCCTGATTTCTGCGTTCGTTGCTAATCACCGGATTTTATGTAATCTCATGATCACATGGGCGCCATGGAGGCCCTGACTGCTAAAAGGAGCAAGGCAATGAATGAAGAGAATGATTTCAAACTGTGGGTTCTGCTGAAGAAAGCGTCTGCCATGACCGGTTACACCACCCGTGCCCTGCACGGCAAAATCCGCCGGGGTAAGCTTCAGGAAGGCGTCCACTGGATCAAGGCGCCGGATCACCACCTGATGATCAACATGGAAGCACTGAACCAGTGGATCGAGTCATGACTCCGGGAAAAGGGCACCCTCTTTCCCGGTCAAGCCTTTGAGGGGGTACCTTTTGCCCCTTCCCGGCTGCGTCCTCATTCAAAACCACTCTTGCAATTCGTCTACCAGCAAGGCCTGAACCTGAAAACAGCAACCACAGTAACAACCCTGTTGCAACGCAAGATTTACCCATCCGTAACAAGGTCCGCATTTTCAGGCTGAGGCCATCCCCCCCTGTTGTAGCCTGCCACCTCTGGCGAAAAGGGAAGACACCCTGACGATTACAACCCCCTCCACACAGCCGGCATCACCACGAAAATCTGCCAACCACATTCCACTCGCACTTGCAACGGAAGCAGTCATCCGCTCCACGAAAGCACATTTTTCTTTCAACTGTGGGTAATACAGATTTCATTGCCGTAGCCTGTGAGTGCAGGCGAAAAAAGATGACACAAACCTTCTGAGTTGCTGACCTGCTGCCGTCACTGACCGGATACACACGCAAAACACCATGCCGGTTCTGATAACACACAACCACGGAGGGTTGAGGTTCATGTTGACCTGTACCGCACAGCGCAGGCTGCCTGAACTACCGCGCCTGAATCACAAGCATGACTGTCGGTCACACACCACGGAACGGTCAGGGTATTCAGTCACGACCAACACGATAAGACGGCAAACACATCGCTTGCCGTTTTGCAACGGCCAATGCCCGCAGGTTCGCATCCACACTTTTTTCGTTGAACTGTGGGTAATCTGAAATCCATTGTCGTAGCCTGTCTGCCCGGGAGAAAAAAGATGAAAACAACCTGTGGACCCGCTGCCGTCACCGATGGGATACGCACGCAAAGCACCCTGCAGGATCTGATAACACACAACCACGGAGGGCTGAGATTCATGTTGACCTGTACCGGAGACAAAAAAGCGAAGCGAACGTTCGCACAGTGCAGGATGCCTGCAATACAGCACCCGAACCACAACCATGACTGCCGCTCACAAACCATGGAACGGTCAGGGTATTCAGTGACTACCCGCACGATAAGACGGCAATCACATTTCTTTCCGTTTAGCAACGGTAAAGCTCACAGGCCGGGTTCAACACTTTTTTCGCTGAACTGTGGGTAATCTGAAATCCGTTGTCGTAGCCTGTCTGCCCGGGAGAAAAAAAGATGGAAACAACCTGTGGACCCGCTGCCGTCACCGATGGGATAGGCACGCAAAGCACCCTGCAGGATCTGATAACACGCAACCACGGAGGGTTGAGATTCATGTTGACCTGTACCGGACACCGGTTACCCGACAAAAAGTCGAAGCGAACGTTCGCACAGCGCAGGCTGCCGGTAATACAGCGCCCGAACCACAACCATGACTGCCGCTCACAAACCATGGAACGGTCAGGGTATTCAGTGACTACCCGCACGATAAGACGGCCAGCACATTTCTTTCCGTTTAGCAACGGTAAAGCTCACAGGCCGGGTTCAACACTTTTTTCGCTGAACTGTGGGTAATCGGAAATCCGTTGTCGTAGCCTGTCTGTCGGGGAGAAACAGGATGAAACAAAACCGGTTGATTGCGGAGATCGGCGACGGCTATCAGGCGCACGCCATCCCTGCACACCATGGCATCAACCCGTTCCGGAGAACATCGCATCAAGGAGAACTGCGATCAATGCACACTGACACTGAAAACCTGTCACGCTGGATCACCCTCAAACGCACGGCCGAACTGACCGGGTATACCGAAAAGGCACTGGCGCGAAAAATCGAGGACAACAAACTGCAGGAGAACCTGGTCTGGACCCGTGATCCTGACAACAGCGTGATGATCAACCTCCGGCAATTCATGCGCTGGGCAGAGAAGAAACAGGCGTATGACGAACCCGTCAAAAAGAAGAGACGGTAACACTCGCCTGATGGATTCCGCAGTTCGCAGTTCGCAGTTCGCAGTTCGCAGTTCGCCCTGTTCCGGCTACACGGAACAGGGCGCTACCGTGCTGAATCGGCGTTTCCGGCCACAACAGGGAGCCCCGGGATTACGGATACCCGGAAGAAACCAGTCACAGATCTACGGAGAAACCATGACTGAGAACACTAAAACGGCTATCAGCCACCAGCCGCTACTGCAGACAGAAGATCGCGCCATGGGCCATGACAAAAGGCGTGTCAGAACCATCTGCAAACAATGCCAAAACGGCAACACATATCGCAAGAAACGTATCCCCCGACATCCCGTGGTTGAAAGGCGGGCATCAGGTATCCGCCTGAATATCCATTACCATGGCAAACGCTACCGGATAACCCTCTGCCTGCCCCAGACGGAGGACAGCATCACCGGGACTGGCTCTCTGCACAGGTCCATCCTGAAAGAGATCACAAACAACACCGCGGGTCTCACCGGCCATTGTTCGGACAGCGGAAAATCCGGGCACTGCCAGCGAACCCGCTGCAAACCCTGCGCACGGACAGCGGGCGATCATGACAATCATTCAACTCGAACCCCAACCCTGACCGGAATGACAGGCGAGGCATTCACCACACCGGAACGTCGGCGCCCCGCCTCCAACAGTCCCAGCCACTACCAAGGATAAGGTAACGCCATGAGCAAGAAAAAAGTACGCGGTAAAAAAAGCCAGCGGAAGGGTTCGCAAACCAGTTATACCCCCTACACCGGAGTCGAGGTTCGGACAACCAATATCCGCCTGAGCTTTACATACCAGGGCAAACGGTGCCGGGAAAGTCTCTACATAGAACCCTCCGGGGACAACATCCTTGAGGCGGTGGCCCTGCGCCGGCGCATCCTGCGGGAGCTCAGGCAGGGCTGCTTTGACGGCAGCCGCTACTTTCCCAAAAGCAAAAAATTCACGACCAGCACCGCCCTGTCCCCGAACACCCCCCTGGATCGACTGGCCGAAGAGTTCCTGGCGATCCGCCAGGCGGAGGTCACCGGCCGCACCCTGGAGAACTACCGGCTGACACTGAACCGCAGCCTCTCCCTGCTGGGAGCCGACACTCCGGTGGGCAACCTCTGGCCGGTGGATATCCAGAAGGCCCGGAGCCGTCTTATCCGTGGCGGCTACACCACCTCCACCGTCAACCAGACCCTGTCAAAGCTCAGCGCCCTGCTGCGCTTCGCCCGCGACAACGGCGCCACCGACCGGGCGCTGGCGGAGGCCGCCGGCCCGGTGCGCGAGACCCGGGAGCATCCGGCCGATCCCTTTAGCCGGAAAGAGTTCAGGCAACTGCTGTCCTGCTGCACCACTGAACAGGACCGAAACATCCTGACCCTGATGGTACTGACCGGCCTGCGTCCCGGCGAACTCTGCGCCCTGGCCCTGGAGGATATCGACTGGCTGGAAAAGCGCCTCCACGTCCGGCGCAGCGTGACCACGAAGAAGGAGTACAAGCTGCCCAAAACCAACCACACCCGCACTGTCTCTCTCTGTCCGGAGGCAATCGCCTGCCTGCTGGCCCAGAAGGCGCTGACCGGACACCTGTCCCCGAGCACCCTGACCACAGACCTCGGCCGGCACCGGACGGAACGGCAGACACTGCACCTGCTCTTCTCCCCCAGGCTGCACCGGCAGCGTAATCCGAACCTTGCCGGCTACCTGCCGGACAGCCTGGCATCGCGCTGGCGGGAGCTGCTGAAACGGGTCACCCGGCAATACCCGGCATTCCGTTACCGTCCCCTCTACCAGCTGCGCCATACCTTTGCCAGCTGGCAGCTGTCCGCCAACGCGCCCCTGATCAAGGTGCGCGACCAGCTGGGCCATACCTCCCTGACCCAGCTGGAAAGCACCTATGCCCGCTGGATCGCCCCCGAGCCGGACGCAGTGTCAGTGGCGGAACCGGATGGCCTGGTACTCTTATCCCCCTTACCTGAGGCGAACACTGACGAGCCAGACGCCTGGCTGACACCATGGGCCGGCGCGCAGGCCGAGGGTAGCAATCGCCAGCCTCAGGAATCATCCCCCTGCCAATGAGGCTGAAACCGCCGCCCCGCAGGATGCCCTGACGCCTGCGGGGCAGGTCCCGCCTCCCGCCCTGCCACCCACAGCCATCCCCCCTTTTGCACCGATGATCCCGGGGAACTGCCGGCACGTCTTTTCCGTCTTACTATCACACCCCCGCACCGGGCACCAGTGACCAGACTGCGCCGTCCGGGTTCGGGGTGGTGATACGGCCCGGTCACAGAGCCGGGCGGACAGGCCCGAAGCCTGGCGGACACAACGCCGGCTCCGGTCATTACGGCATCATTGAGGAGTCATGCGATGACACGACAACGTCAATCACAGAAAACCCGGCAACGGCGGCACGCCCATACCGGGCTGGCGGCCGGAAGCCCGGCCCCCAGGGGCATCGAGATTCGCAAAAGCAGCCTGCGCATCAGTTTCATGTGGCGCGGCAAACGGTACCGGGAAACGGTAAAGCTGCCACCGACAGAGAAGAACATCCGCTTTGCGGAGAACAAACGTAACGCCATCCTTTATGCGATCGCCACCAACACCTTCGACTATGCCCATTTTTTCCCCGGCAGCATCCGGGCGGTAACCCTGGGCCTGACCCGTCCCGACACATCGGTAGCGGAACTGGCGAGGCTGTTTTTCGAGATCAAGCAGGCCACCCTCTCCCCCCAGACCCGTGTCACCCAGCGCTTTCTGCTCCAGCGTTGCACCCGCCTGCTCGGGGAGGAACGCCTCACCCACACCCTGCGCCCCGAGGATGTCGCCAGGGTACGGGCCGCCATGGCGGAGCAGTACACCGTGCGCACCCTGAACACCACCATGCAGGTGCTGCGACAATTCCTGTCCTTCATGGTCACCAATGATTACAACCCCTGTGGTGAGCGGCTCCCCGGTGAAGCCAAACGGCTGCGGGAAGTGAGCCGGGATCCGGATCCTTTTTCCCTGGCGGAGTTTCAGCTGCTGCTCTCGTGCTGCCAGAATCCCCAGGACCGCAACATTCTCAACCTGATGGTGCTGACCGGCCTGCGTCCGGGCGAACTCTGCGCGCTGGCCGTGGAGGATGTGGATCTGGCGCAGGGCACACTGAGGATTCAGCGGAGTGTCACCAACCAGGGGCTACACAAACTGCCAAAGACCAACAGGGAGCGGGTGATCGACCTCTACCCGGAAGCCATTGCCTGCCTGGAGGATCAGCTGCACAGGGTCAGCATGCTGGAACCGGTCACCGTGACGAAGCTCAACGGCGACAACCGGCAGGAAAGTGATTTCATACTGCGGCTGCTGTTTACCCAGAAGGCCCAGCGGCGCGGCCGTAACCGGGACGGCTACCGACCGGATACCCTGAGGCGCAAATGGGGATTATGGACAGAGCGGGCCAAGAAAAAGGATCCGGCGTTTCGTTACCGTCCGCTGTACCAGCTTCGCCATACCTACGCCAGCTGGAACGTCAGCCTCGGGATGGATCGCAGCTACCTGGCCCGGCAGATGGGACACCAGAGCGTCCGCGAACTGGAACGGACTTACGCCGTCTGGATGCCTGAGGCGAGCGCGTCAGAGCAACGGAAAATGAACCAGCGGATGACGGGCTTCCTGAGCGATGCAATAGCGACATAAACGGCTATGTCCCAAATTTGCCCCACACAGGAAGACTGATTTTTAACTGTTTGATTTCAATAAATTTATTAAGCTATGTCCGGTATTCGGCATTGATAGAGACATAGTCATGCGAAAGGTCAGATGTCCAGACCGTTTCTGTGGCCCCTCCACGCGACAACACTATTCTGATTACGATTTCCACCTGATCCATAACCGCTTGACCAGCAGCCTCCCGGTAATCAGGCTCAACACCGCCATCGGTCACAATGCAGACATCACCAAGGAAGATAGAGATGCTTGCCACATCCAGATCATTAATGTTTGCGCGACCGACGGCTGCCAAAATACGACCCCAGTTAGGATCGCTGGCAAAAAGAGCCGTTTTCACCAACGGAGAATGGGCGACAGTGTAAGCTACTTCCAACGCCTCTTGACGTGAACCAGCCTGCTCAACGACAACACTGACAAACTTCGTCGCTCCTTCGGCATCACGAACCAGCGACTGCGCTAAACGCTGGCACAGCATGGCTACCTGCTCGCTCAAAACACGATAAAGTGGCTGTTCTGTATTTACAATGTGTTCATTACCAGCAGACCCTGTGGCAACCAGCAGACAGGCATCGTTCGTCGATGTATCTCCATCGACCGTTATACGATTAAAAGAACGATTGGTGGCTTCATTTAAAACCTGCTGGAGGAGTGCTTCCTCAATAGATACATCAGTGGCAATAAAGGCCAGCATGGTTGCCATATCCGGCCGGATCATACCTGCCCCCTTGGCAATTCCCGTCAGTGTGTAAACAGCACCTTCATGCTCAAAGCAGACAGATTCACCTTTCGGACGCGTATCCGTTGTCATGATCCCCTCAGCGGCCTGATACCAGGCAACTTCCGACTCCGCCAAGCGCTCAACACAGGCAGGCAGCCCACTCAGTAACGTCGGTACCGGCATATACTCGCCAATCACACCTGTGGAAAATGCCAGCACCTGCTCCGGCAAACAGCCCAACACTTCTGCCAACCTCGCCGTACAGGTTTCAGCATCCTCAAGGCCTTGCTTTCCGGTTCCAGCATTGGCATTGCCAGTATTGACAACCAATGCGCAAGGAGCGCCTGCCAAGCGTTGTCGGGACAACTCAACGGGCGCGGCACAAAAGCGATTCCGGGTAAACACGCCAGCTACAGAGGCCTCTTCGGGCCAGGTCATGACCACAAGGTCTTTACGGTTCGGGTACCGTATACCGGCTTCCACTGTACCCAGCCGAAAGCCTTTCACAGGATACATTGCATGGATAAGGGGTTGTTCTGACGCCATCACAGATAGTCCTCGTAATAACTGCCTTGTACCACTTGGCAACCACAAAATGAGTCACTGATTATTGTTCTTTGGCATCCTGGCCACATAAAACAATGCCCCCCATCCTGGGAGGCATTGCGATCCATCGCCTGGCAATTTATTTGTTAGACAATCTTGCCATGACACTGCTTGTACTTTTTGCCTGAGCCACAAGGGCATGGCTCATTACGACCAACCTTCTTACTATCCCTGACAAACGGCTGCGCAGGCTGCTGCTCACCTGCGGACTGCACTTCGCCGGATGGCGCCTCAATAGCAGCGGCCTGTTCATGCTGGAATTGCATCCTACGCGCCAACTCTTCACGACGCTGGCGCTCCATTTCTTCTGTCTGGTCATTATCCTGAACCTGGACATGAGACAGAATGCGAATCACTTCATGCTTGATATCAGTAAGCATCTGCTGGAACAGCTCGAACGCCTCACGCTTATATTCCTGTTTCGGGTTCTTCGCTGCAAAGCCACGCAAGTGGATCCCCTGACGTAAATGATCCATGGTCGCCAAGTGCTCCTTCCACTTATCATCCAGAATCCGTAGAAGGATATGCTTCTCGAATGCCCTCAGCGCTTCAGCACCAGCCATTTCCTCTTTCCGCTGGTAAGAAGCAACGACTTTTTCGAGAATCCTCTGCCGCAGCCCTTCCTCTTCCAGGTGGTCTTCTGCTTCCAACCACTCAGCAATTGGCAGCTTTTCGGCAAACTCGGAAGCAATCCGGGTTTCCAGCCCTGAAATATCCCACTGTTCTTCTAAAGTTTGTGGTGGAATATATTCATTGATGATTTCTTCAATCACTTCTTCACGGATATTTGCAATACTATCTGCCACATTTTCCGCTTCAAGCAACTCATCCCGCTGGGCATAAACGACCTTACGCTGGTCATTAGCTACATCATCATATTCCAGCAACTGCTTACGAATGTCGAAGTTACGCCCTTCGACCTTTCTCTGGGCCTTCTCAATGGCGTTAGTGACCATGCGATGCTCAATCGCTTCACCTTTCTCCATCCCCATCGCTTTCATAAAGTTCTTAACTCTGTCTGAAGCGAAAATACGCATCAGGTTATCTTCTAGCGACAAGTAAAAACGGGAAATACCGGGGTCACCCTGACGACCGGCTCGGCCGCGCAACTGGTTATCAATACGACGGGACTCGTGACGCTCGGTGCCGATAATATGCAAACCACCTGAATCCAGCACCTGCTGATGGCGCTTTTTCCATTCCGTCTTTATTCGATCAACGTCATCCTGAGTGGCGTTATCAAACGCTGCCACTTCGGCTTCCCAGTTACCACCAAGAATGATATCCGTACCACGACCAGCCATGTTTGTGGCAATAGTCACCGTACCGGGACGCCCTGCCTGGGCAATAATTTCCGCTTCCTTTTCGTGGTATTTGGCGTTGAGAACCTGATGGTTGATCTTGGCCTTTTTCAGCGCCGCAGACAGCAGTTCAGAAGATTCAATGGACGCCGTACCCACCAGAATCGGCCGACCTTCGTTCATGGCCGTTGTGATGTCCTCAATGATCGCATCGTACTTTTCCTGAATTGACAGGAAAACAAGGTCATTGAGATCGTTGCGCGACATCGGCTTATTGGTCGGAATCACGACTACGTCCAGTCCATAAATCTGGCGGAATTCATAGGCTTCCGTGTCGGCGGTACCGGTCATACCAGATAGCGTTTCATACAAACGGAAGTAGTTTTGGAAGGTCGTGGAAGCCAACGTCTGGCTTTCTGCCTGAATGGATACCCCTTCCTTTGCCTCCAATGCCTGATGCAAACCTTCTGACAGGCGACGACCATGCATGGTTCTACCTGTATGCTCATCCACCAGCAGGATGTCACTACCGCTGACAATATAATCAACGTTTTTGTGGAACAGTACATGCGCCTTTAGTGCGGCATTCACATGATGCAACAGGTTCAGGTTATTGGACGCATAGAGGCTCTCACCTTCTGGCAGCAGACTCTCCTGAGTCAACAGCTCCTCAATGAACTGATGTCCCTCTTCGGTCAATTCAACTTGCCGTGTTTTCTCGTCAACCTGATAGTGACCTTGTTCTTCACCCTCTTCATAGTGACGCGTCAACTTCGGAATCAGACGATTAATACGCTTATAAAGCTCAGAACTGTCTTCTGCAGGACCTGAGATGATGAGCGGGGTTCTCGCCTCATCAATTAGAATGGAGTCAACTTCGTCCACAATGGCAAAATTCAGAGGGCGCTGGAACTTATCCTCTGCACTGAAAGCCATATTGTCACGCAGGAAATCAAAACCAAATTCGTTATTGGTTCCGTAAGTGATATCCGCTTGATAGGCAGCGCGTTTGTCTTCCGGCCCCTGCATCGGAACCACAACACCAACCGTTAGCCCCAGAAACTCATACAGAGGGCGCATCCAGTTGGCGTCACGGGTTGCCAGGTAGTCGTTGACCGTAACAACATGAACCCCTTTGCCGGACAGTGCATTGAGATAAGCAGGCAATGTTGCAACCAGGGTTTTACCTTCCCCAGTACGCATTTCTGCAATGCGACCTTCATGCAGGGTAAGACCACCAATCATCTGTACATCAAAGTGGCGCATACCCATGACACGCTTACTCGCCTCACGACATACAGCAAATGCCTCAGGCATGATGCGGTCCAGGGTTTCCCCCTTCTCTATGCGCGCCTTGAACTCAGCGGTCTTAGCCTGCAACTGCTCATCAGTCAGCTGCGAAAGTCCGTCTTCCTGGGCATTAATGGCTTTGACCACCTTGCCCATTTTTTTGAGTTGTCGGTCGTTTTTACTGCCAAAAACTTTCTTAATTAGGGGTGCCAACATAATTTCAGTAATGCCTAAACTGATCGAATCCCGAAAAAAATAATGAATTAACGGCTGGCACGGTATATATAACGAGCCGGGTTTACCTGACGACCATTCACCAGCACTTCAAAATGTACATGAGGGCCTGTTGAACGCCCCGTGCTACCCATCAGGCTTATGGTCTGCCCCTTGCTGATAATATCGCCAACATTAACCAGAATGTCCTTGTTGTGACCATAGCGGGTGACATAGCCATTACCATGATTAATCTCAACAAGATTGCCGTAACCACTTCGCTTACCCGCCCAGGTCACAACACCAGAGCCAACGGCTATGACATCTGAGCCATCTTTACCCGCGAAATCAACACCTTTATGCCAGGCAGGCCGCCCACTGAACGGATCAGTTCTACGGCCAAACGGAGAAGACATCCAGCCTTTCTTGATAGGACGCCCTGCTATATAGACATCATCTTGCAGCTTTCGGTCAAGCAACAGGTTTTCGAGGATATTGAGCTGTTCTTCACGCTTATCAACCTGCATGGCAAGTTGATCAATTAACGATACAAAATCTGGTGGCTGATAACTGATGCCAGACTCTGTCATCTCGTCAGGCCCACCTTGAGCGGCTGGTGAACTGAAGTCAAACTCCCCTGCATCCAGCTTTGCCATAGCGGTGAGACGTTCACCCAACGCATCCAGACGGAGAATCTGACCTTGAATCTGGGCTAACTGAACGGCCAGCGCATCAATCTCAAGGCTAGCGTTGCCACGAACTTTTTCGATTTCACTCTGCTGAAGCGCAATAGTCTTTTGCCACTGAGACAACTCTCTCGCTGTCAGTGAGCCACCGACATTAACGTTGACCATCGACCAGGCCAAAAAATAACCAGAAGCCAAAATAACAGCCGCAATAAAAACCCCGAAGACCGCCAATCTTCGTGGCTTTAAATTGATGGTCTGGCTCTTGCCATGCTGCTGGCTGACAACAATTATCTTCATTGTCACATTAACCGGGTCTATACCTGTTTCACAGTTATATTGTTCAGTTCTGCCCAGCCCTGTATACAGCCAAACCGGTGGAACCGTTCCAAATAAAACATCAAGCCGGCCAACTCTAGCATTAGCCACCCCCCCCCGCAACTGAAGCACGTCGCGGACAGAATTCAACAAGCAAACATCACTTCAGAAACACTAAGCAGCTGCCCATTCAAAAAAAAAAAAAAAACGAACACACTTACTCAAAAAAACTGACGGCTACCACTTAAAATCTAGAACACCATAGCCAATTTCCGCCACTTCAAAAGCTTTATTCACATAAGCAGGAAAAAGAAAAGCCACCCTGAAAGGTGGCTTAAAAAGAGAGAAGCAGAACAATATCAAGCCACAACCAACGTAGGTCGGGCATAGGAAATAGGCGCACTGGCCGCATCTTCGAACGTCACCATTTCCCAAGCAGACTCATCAGCAATCAGTGCACGCAACAACTTGTTATTCAGTGAATGACCAGACTTATGCCCAATAAATTCACCAATCAGACTGGTACCCAGAAGATACAGATCGCCAATCGCATCCAACATCTTATGCTTTACAAACTCATCATCATAGCGAAGGCCATCCTCATTGAGAATGCGGTACTCATCAACAACGATGGCATTATCAACGCTACCACCGAGCGCCAGATTCTGTGAACGCAAAAACTCAATATCTTTCATGAAGCCAAACGTACGGGCTCGACTCACCTCTTTAACGAAGGAGGTACTGGAGAAGTCGATGCTGGAGCGCTGCACCAACCCCTTGAAGACTGGATGATCAAAATCAATACTGAACGTCACTTTGAAACCATCAAAGGGAACGAAGGTGGCGGTCTTGCCATCCTCTTCTACAGTGACTTTCTTCTTGATGCGAATAAATTTCTTCGCCGCTGACTGCTCTTCAATACCCGCAGACTGAATCAGAAAGACGAAGGGACCCGCACTGCCATCCATGATAGGCACTTCATGCGCTGTCACTTCAACGTAAGCATTATCAATACCCAGGCCCGCCATCGCAGACAGAAGGTGTTCAACGGTATCAACTCTCACACCGTCTTTTTCCAGAGATGTGCAGAGTGTCGTCTGCCCTACATTCTCGGCACGCGCCGGAATTTCAACTACAGGATCCAGATCGGTACGACAGAATACAATGCCGGTATCGACAGGCGCAGGCTTCAGCGTCAGGTAAACCTTCTCACCGGAATGAAGCCCTACTCCTGTAGCACGAATAATATTTTTGAGCGTTCGCTGTCTAATCATGACCCAGCCGTTAGCTTGCATCTGCACAAAATAGTCAATAATCGGCCATTCTAGCAGAGTAATCTCGCCTTACAAAGTGTTACATCTTGACCGCACAGGCTTTAATCAGCCTGGCGGCGTAAAAATGCCGGAATATCCAGATAGTCCGTATCCGTCTTAGCACTCGGCGATCCATCAACATCACTACCGGCAACTGCTTTCTTACGCAGAATGGTAGGACGATCAAGCTCGCTGTAGTTCACGTTGCCATCAGCAGTCTTAGAGGCATTATCAACCACTTTCTTGACTTTCTGCTCTGGCTTACCAAGCCCCGTTGCTACCACTGTAACACGGATTTCATCCGACATTTCCGGATCAATAACAGTACCCACTACCACCGTAGCATCATCAGAAGCAAACTGCTCAACAGTACTGCCCACTTCTGTGAATTCACCAATGGAGAAATCCAAGCCTGCAGTAATGTTCACGAGAATACCCCGCGCACCCTGCAAATCCACATCTTCCAGCAGAGGACTGCGAATCGCCGCTTCTGCAGCTTCCACCGCACGATTCGAGCCAGTCGCATTACCGGTACCCATCATCGCCATGCCCATCTCAGACATCACTGTCCGCACGTCCGCAAAGTCGACATTGATCATGCCGGGACGAATGATCAGGTCTGCAATACCCTGTACCGCCCCCTGAAGTACGTCATTTGCGGCACAGAACGCAGATAACAGGCTTGCATCCTTACCCAACACGGGCAGCAACTTTTCATTGGGGATGGTGATCAGGGAGTCCACATGCTCAGCCAACTCTTTCAAACCCTGGTCCGCAATAGTCATCCGCTTTCGACCTTCGAAAGGGAAGGGACGCGTGACCACGGCGACTGTCAGAATACCGAGCTCCCTCGCAACTTCAGCCACAACAGGCGCAGCACCCGTGCCGGTACCACCGCCCATACCGGCAGTAATGAAAACCATATCCGCACCCGACAGCACTTCTGCCAGCCGCTCACGATCCTCCAATGCCGCCTGACGCCCGATTTCCGGGTTTGCACCAGCACCAAGACCTTTAGTAATACCTGTACCCAACTGCAACAAGGTTCGAGCATTGAGATGCTTTAACGCCTGCGCATCTGTATTGGCCACAATAAAGTCCACACCCTCAACCTGACTGTTGAGCATGTGATTGACAGCGTTACCGCCGCCACCGCCGACACCGACCACTTTTATGACCGCATTTTGCGGTACATTATCGACCAGTTCGAACATGACAAATCTCCTTCTCTCTTAACTGTCCATTTTTATAGAATTACTTCCCTAAAACAATCAGAAGTTCCCCTGAAACCAGCGTTTTATCTTCGCCAGAACGGGCTCTTCCTGCTTCTTTGAACCAAAGGCCATATCCCCTTCACCCTGCATTTTCAGACCATAGTGAAGAAGACCAACACCTGTGGCATAAATCGGATTGCGCACAACATCAGACATCCCCCGAACACTCTGGGGAACGCCGAGCCTAACTGGCATATGGAAGATTTCCTCGGCCAGTTCAACCACACCTTCCATCTTGGACGTGCCGCCGGTCAGCACGATGCCGGCTGCAATTAATTCTTCAAAACCGCTACGACGCAGCTCCGCCTGAATCAAGGTAAAGAGCTCGTCATAACGGGGCTCAACCACTTCAGCCAGGGCCTGTCTGGACAGCTCCCTCGGAGGACGCTCACCGACACTGGGTACATTGATAGTTTCATCGGCACCCGCGAGCTGGGTGAGAGCGCAGGCGTACTTAATTTTGATCTCTTCAGCAAATTGCGTCGGGGTACGCAACGCCATAGCGATATCATTAGTGACCTGATCGCCGGCGATGGGGATCACGGCAGTATGGCGGATCGCACCTTCGGTAAAGATCGCAATATCGGTCGTACCACCACCGATATCAACCAGGCAGACACCCAGCTCTTTCTCATCTTCAGTCAGCACCGAGTAACTGGAAGCCAGCTGTTCAAGAATAATATCCTCAACTTCCAGACCACAGCGACGGATACACTTCTCAATATTCTGCGCAGCATTCACAGCACAGGTGACCAGATGCACCTTGGCCTCCAGTCGCACGCCCGACATTCCCAGAGGCTCCTTGACCCCCTCCTGCGTATCAATCACATACTCTTGAGGCAGGATATGCAGAATGCGCTGATCTGCCGGGATAGCCACAGCCTGTGCCGCATCAATCACCCTATCCATATCGGCTCGGGTCACTTCACGCTCACGAATGGCCACAATCCCGTGGGAGTTGAGACTACGGATATGACTGCCCGCAATACCGGCATAAACAGAGTGAATCTGGCAGCCCGCCATCAACTCCGCCTCTTCAATCGCGCGCTGGATAGACTGTACCGTTGACTCAATATTGACCACGACGCCTCGCCGCAATCCCCGCGAAGGGTGCGAGCCAATGCCGATCACCTCGATATCACCGCTATCCGTGATTTCGCCCACAAGCGCCACCACCTTGGAAGTCCCGATATCCAGACCGACAATCATTCTTCCATTTCCCGTCGCCGTCATGCGTAACCTGCCTGTTGCTTCAACGTTTACCTGTTCATCAGTTACTGCGATTTACTCTGCTTCCGTCATTCGTGTTCCAGGAAACCGCTATACCATCGCGATAGCGCAAGTCCACGCGCCGCACATCTTGCCACTGTTTCTGCAGCAATACATGATAAAAACGCACAAATCGTTGCATTCGCTTCACCAGATCGCGATGCCCAAGGTTGACCTCAACATCACCAATCTGAAACCACCAGCTTCCCGTCTCTCGCTGCCCCAGAGCTGTCATTGCCAGACCTAAAGGGCGAATCTGCTGGTTCAATGTCATATACTGCTGCATCACCTGTGGCGCAGCAGCCTCTTTACCATAGAGCAATGGCAAATCACTAAAGCGGCTCAGATCATTCGCCCGAAACACTTCACCATCGCCATTCAAAACACCGCCCCGCTTCCAGCGAGCTACCGGTACCTGTTCCTGAATCCGGATACTCAAGGTCTCCGGCCAGACTTTCCGGACTTTTGCCCGACTAATCCACGGCACGCTCTGCAAAGCGGTTTGCAGGCCCGCCACATTCAGGCGGAAAAACCGCTCTGCCAAAAACGGTGTAACCTGCTCCTGTACCGTTTCTTTCGGTAGATAGCGAAATTCGCCTTCTACTTTCACACTTACTATCGGTCTGTCGAGCCAATTCCAGAGCCAGGGCAATGACCAGACAAACGCGCCAATCACCATTCCAGCCAACAACAGCTTGGCGGCCTGTGCGCCTCGCTGAGTCCAGCGCCTGACAGACGCCTGCCGGTCTTCCAACCGGCTGGCACCATGGATTTTCCTGGCTGGCCTGCCCGCTACCCGACTTTTCAGTCGGTCACGGCCATCTCGATCCGGGGCGTATAACCGGGTTTCCATGTCCCGTTCTCCTGCTGACCGGATGCCTGCAACAAGGCCAGCACCAGATCTTCAAACTCCAGCCCTGACGCGCGGGCCGCCATGGGTACAAGACTATGGTCCGTCATACCAGGGATCGTATTCACTTCCAGCAGCCAGAACTGACCCTCGCCATCCTGCATCACGTCCACACGTCCCCACCCACGACAGCCGAGACTATTGAACGCCCGGAGCGCCAACTCTCGCAACTCGCACTCCTTCTCCTCGCTGAGGCCGCAAGGGAGATGATAACGAGTTCCATCCGAGAGGTACTTGGCCTCGTAGTCATAGAACACGTTGTCAGTCTCAAGCCGTATGGCTGGCAAGGCGCTACCGTTAAGAATGGCAACGGTAAACTCAGCACCTTCGATGAGACGCTCAACCAGCACTTGCTCACCATGATCCGCTGCTTTGCGAATGGCATCGGCCAGTTGATCACGGGTATTCACCCGGGTCATACCGATACTGGAGCCTTCCTGATTCGGCTTTACAAAACAGGGAACAGGCAAATCATCAATATCAACATCGCCCGTCACCAGCTGGTATTCCGGGGTCGGCAGACCAATGCTCTGCCAGATCAACTTGCTGCGATACTTGTCCATGGCCAGTGCAGACGCTTTCACGCCACTGCCGGTATACGGAATCCCCATATACTCCAGCACACCCTGCACCGTGCCATCTTCACCATCACCGCCATGCAACGCCAGAAATACGCGATCCGGCTTGATCGTCTGCAGCTGGCTGATCAGGCCGTCCTCAGTATCGATAAGGATACTGTCAACACCAAGACTCTGAAGCGCTGCGTGAATCCGACCACCGGAATGCAACGATACCTGCCTTTCAGCCGACGTACCGCCATAAAGAACGGCCACACGCCCCAGTGCATCCATACCGCCCCCTTGTTCATCCCTGTCAAATTGTTCACTCATTCAGTTTCACGCCTTCAGTTTTAATGCGTTCTCCGCAAGGTCAGCCGCCAACACACCGATATCACCCGCCCCCTGGGTGATCAGCAGGTCATCATCGCGCAACAAATCTGCCAATACCGGCTCTACAGGCTCCCCCCTGGGGATAAACACCGGATCGACACGTCCCCGCTGTCGGATACTGCGACACAGACTTCTACCATCGGCACCCGGCACCGGCTCTTCACCGGCAGGATAAACATCCATCAACAGCAGCACATCCACCTGTGAGAGCACCTCGACGAAGTCATCATACAGATCCCGGGTTCTGGAGAAGCGATGCGGCTGGTACACCATGACCAGTCGTTTATCCGGCCAGCCCTTGCGAATCGCAGCAATAGTGGCAGCTACTTCGCGGGGATGATGGCCGTAATCATCGACAAACATGACATTGCCGACGCCAGTCTCATAGTGACCATAAACCTGGAAACGACGCCCTACACCCTGGAACTGCATCAGACCTTCACGGATCTGCTCATCGCTAACGCCTTCTTCACTGGCCACCGCTATGGTCGCCAGTGCATTCAGGACGTTGTGCTCACCGGGAATATTCAGATGGATATCGAGCACATCGTCACGGTCCTTACGCACCAGACGAAAACGGTTTTCCATCCCGTTCTGATCGATATCGATGGCTCGGAAGTCTGCATCTTCAGACATTCCGTAAGTGATCACCTGTCGCTTGATCTCCGGAAGCAATTCACGGATGACCGGGTCATCAATACACATGACCGCCAACCCATAAAACGGCAGATTATGCAGAAAATCGACAAAGGTCTTTTTCAGGCGGCTGAAGTCACCGTCGTAAGTCATCATATGATCAGCATCGATATTGGTGACAACCGCCACCATCGGCTGCAGATGCAGAAACGATGCATCACTTTCATCGGCCTCAGCTACCAGGTAGCGACTACCACCCAACCGTGCATTGGTGCCAGCCGAGTTCAACTTTCCGCCAATAATAAAGGTCGGATCCAGTCCGCCCTGCCCCAATACCGAAGCAATCAAGCTGGTTGTTGTCGTCTTCCCATGAGTGCCGGCTACGGCAATACCATGGCGATAACGCATCAATTCAGAGAGCATTTCCGCCCTGGGCACTACCGGGATACGCTGTTCGCGAGCAGTCACCAACTCGGGATTGTCTTCCTGTACCGCTGACGACACCACCACGACATCCGCCTTCTGCACATGCTCACGTTCGTGCCCGATAAAGACCTCAATACCGAGATCACGCAAGCGTGCCGTCACACGGGACTCCCGCAGATCGGAACCTGAGATATCGTAACCCTGGTTTTTCAATACCTCCGCAATACCGCACATGCCAACACCTCCAATACCGATGAAGTGAATACGGCGAATGCGGCGCATCTCGGGGATAGCAAATACCGGCACTGACCGGCCGTTAAGATCAGCCAAGCGCCACCTCCCGACACTGCTGTGCCACGGTTTCGGTCGCTTCAGGGCGTGCGCAGCCCAAGGCTGCCTGACGCATATCGCGCAGGAGTTCACGCGCCTGCGCATATTTATCCAGTAATTCTGCTAACTTCACGTCACTTAATTCGCTTTGTTCCAGCAGGACGGCCGCGCCCCTGTCCACCAGGTAACGGGCATTACGCAGCTGCTGTTGATCTTTGTGCCAGGGATACGGCACCAGGATGGCCGGTTTGCCGGCATTCGCCAGCTCAGCCACAGTCAGTGCGCCGGAACGGCAGACAATAAGGTCCGCCCAACGATAAGCCGCCCCCATATCGTCGATAAAGGGCTCAACACGCCCGGTCACACCACAACGTTCATAAATAGCCTGAGTTTCATCCACCTTTCCGGCACCCGTCTGATGCCAGACCTCGACCGACTCCTTGGCTAATGCCAGCGCTGCAGGGATACATTCGTTGATCGCCAGCGCGCCACGACTCCCCCCTAATACCAGCAGTTTTAATGATCCTGCTTCGGAGTCATCTTCAGATTCAGCCAGAATCGTATTACGTACCGGGTTACCGGTAAAAATGGCTTTGTCATTGGGATCAAAGGTACCCGGAAACGCTTCCAGCACTCGCGAGGCAAACCGCGAAGCAATACGATTAGTAAAACCGGGAACCGCATTCTGCTCATGAATAACCAGCGGGATACCCAGCAATTTCGCCGCAACACCACCCGGTCCCGACGCAAAACCGCCCATACCCAGCACACCAACCACGTTCATGCTGCGCATGACTTTGATGGCTTTCAGCACAGAAGCCGTGACTCTAAAGGGTGCCTGCAACATGGCACGCATCCCGTTCCCCATAATCCCTTTTACCGGCATGTAGGAAATATCAAAGCCATGGGCAGGCACGAGAGTAGACTCCATGCCATCACGGGTACCTAGCCAGTGAATACCATAACCCTGAGCCTGTAGCGCTTCTGCCACAGCCAGCGCAGGAAAAATATGGCCACCAGTGCCGCCGGCCATAATGATAAAAACCGGTTTACGCTGCTCAATCATGTTTGACCTCCTTGACTGCCCCGGAGGCAAAGATCCGTCGTTCATAATCAATCCGCACCAGCAACCCCACGGCCAGACAACTGATCAACAGGCTGCTGCCGCCATAACTCAAAAACGGTAACGCCAGCCCCTTGGTCGGCAATAGTCCGGTGCTTACACCAATATTGATAAAGACCTGAATACCGAGCAGTAACCCGATACCGTAAGCCATATACCCTGAAAACACCTGTCCGGCCTTTTCCGCCAGGTAACCTATGCGCATGGCCCGCCAGCTGACAAAAGCGAGCAGCATAATCACTAAGACACTGCCCAGCAATCCGAACTCTTCCGCAATCACGGCAAAAATAAAGTCTGTATGCGCTTCCGGCAGGTAAAACTGTTTCTGGATACTGTTGCCCAGCCCTTCACCAAACCAACCGCCGCGGCCGAAGGCTATCAGTGATTGCGTCAACTGGTAGCCACTTTCAAACTGGTAAGCCCAAGGGTCCATGTACGTCGTCAATCGGCGCATCCGGTATGGCTGACTGATTGCGATAAGTGCAATACCGGCCAGAGAAGCCAAGATCAAAACAAAGTACTGCCTTAATTTTGCGCCCGCCAAAAAGACCATGCCCAGCACAGCCCCCATAAGCACAACCACTGCACCAAAATCAGGTTCAGCCAGCAGTAACACCATGGCGAAGAGCAAAATAATCAGCGGTTTAAGAAACCCCCACCAGCCATCACGCACTTCATCCTGGCGGCGGGACAAGTACGATGCCATATAAATCACAATGCAAATCTTGGCGACTTCGGAGGCCTGCAGGTTAAAGAATCCCAGCGGGATCCAGCGAACACTGCCATTGATTTCCCGACCAACAAACAACACCAGCACTAACAGGGAAAAACCCAGCGCCAACAGCAACACGCTCCAGCGCTGCCAGAGCTCAATCGGGAATACCTGTACCATCCCCATCACACCAATGGCGCCGGCCATGAACACACATTGCCTGAGGAAAAAGTGAAACGCAGAACCGTAATGCGCACTGGATATACCAGTCGATGCCGATCCGACCATCACCAGACCAATTAGCAACAGCGTCAAAACACAGGCAATCAAGGGATAATCCAGCACCTGCCGATCCTTGCCGGCCACCAGGCAAGACGGCTCCAGCTGTGGGAATCGCAGACGCTTGATCCAGTCACCCTGAAGCCACTCAACCATGGGCAGCCTCCACCAGGTGCGCGAAGACTTCACCTCGCTCTTCAAAACTACGGAACATATCGAAACTGGCGCACGCGGGTGCCAGGAGTACTGCGTCTCCCGCTTCTGCTATTTCACCGGCCATTGTCACTGCGTCATACATGGATTCAGCTGCATACAGTGTCGTAGAGCCATTCAAGCATTCCGCAAGCCGAGGGCCATCGGCTCCGATCGCAATCACAGCTTTGACGTATTGATTGACAGGATCACATAATTCTGAAAAGTCAGCGCCTTTCCCGTCGCCTCCGGCAATCAATACCAACTTGCCTTCAATATCTGCACCTAAGCCTTCAATGGCAGCAATGGCTGCACCGGTATTAGTGGCCTTGGAATCATTAAACCAGCTGACGCCATCCTTTTCTGACACCCACTGGCACCGATGAGCCAAGCCAGGAAAAGTGCGGAGCACCTCCAACATTGCAGGCAAAGGAAAACCTGCCTGATGCCCGATGGCCAGTGCCGCCAGCGCATTGGCATGGTTATGTCTGCCACGAATACGGATTTCACTGACCGGCATCAAGCATTCGAAACCATGTGCCAGCCAAGTCTGCCCCTGCTCATGACGCAGCCCAAACTGGTTCAAATCCGGCTCTTTCAGTGTGAAAGCGATTTGTGGTACAGAGTCAGGCACCAGTGGATAACTCAGGGCATCATCGCGGTTATACACCGCAGACTGGCAACCTCGGTATATCACCTGCTTGGCCTGATGATAGTCCGCCACACTGCTGTAGCGATCCATATGATCCGGCGTCAGGTTTAGCATTACCGCTACCTGCGCACGCAATGAGTACGTGGTTTCTAACTGAAAACTGGAGAGCTCAAGCACATAGAGTGATTTCCCCCCATTCTCCAGAAGTTCCAGAACAGGCACGCCGATGTTTCCGCCGACACCGACATTGATACCGGCCGCTTCAGCCATCAAACCCACCAGCGTCGTTACCGTGCTCTTGCCGTTGGAGCCGGTGATCGCTATTACCGGTGCAGCGGCATCTCGGCAAAACAGTTCAATATCGCCGACGACTTCAACACCGACGGCAATGGCCGCTGCAATTGCCGCTTCCTTAAGGGAAACGCCAGGACTGACAATCAGTTCATCCGCACAGGCAAGCAATTCTGCATCAAATGAACCTGTGATGACCGTTACATCGGGGAACTCCTGACGAAACGCATCAAGGCCGGGGGGCGATTCACGGGAATCCACCACACTGAAAGGCAACTGCCTGGCAGCCAGGTAGCGGGCACAGGCTACCCCGGTCTTTCCAAGACCTATGATGATCCGACGCTTGTCACTGCCTATCAGCTGCCCGTTCAACGCACTATCCTTAACGAATTTTCAGAGTTGCAAGACCAATCAACACCAGAATCAGGGTAATAATCCAGAAACGGACAATCACTCGGGGCTCTGGCCAGCCCTTCAATTCATAGTGATGGTGCAATGGCGCCATGCGAAAGATACGGCGCCCTGTCAGTTTGTAAGAAGCCACCTGCAGAATGACCGAGACGGTTTCCATCACAAACACACCGCCCATGATGAACAGCACAATCTCCTGCCGGACGATAACGGCGATAATACCCAGCGCAGCGCCCAGCGCCAGAGCACCGACATCCCCCATAAATACCTGGGCCGGATAGGTGTTAAACCAGAGGAACCCCAGCCCGGCGCCCGCCAGAGCTCCCGTAAAGATCACCAACTCACCGGCACCACTGATGTAGGGAATATGCAGGTATCGTGCGAATTCAACATGACCACTGAGGTATGCGAAGATGCCTAATGCAGAACCAACAAGTACCGTCGGCATGATTGCCAGGCCATCAAGTCCATCGGTGAGATTGACCGCATTACTGGTTCCCACAATGACCAGATAGGCAAACAGAATGAAGAACGGCCCCATATTCAAGGCAACTGTCTTGAAGAAGGGGACAATCAACGCAGTTTCCAACGGCGTAGACGCAAGCGAATAGAGGTAGATGGCTGCGCCCGCACCCAGCACAGACTGCCAGAAGTATTTCCAGCGCGCCGGCAATCCGCGGGAGTTCTTTTCCACCACCTTGCGATAGTCATCCACCCAGCCAATCACACCAAAACCCAGTGTGACTGCCAGCACCAGCCACACGTACTGGTTTTGCAGGTTACTCCACAGCAGCGTACTGATCGCTATAGCAATCAGGATCAGCGCCCCACCCATGGTCGGGGTGCCCGCCTTGCTCAGGTGCGACTGGGGGCCATCATCACGTACAGCCTGACCGATCTGGTAAAAGCTCAGCTTGCGAATCATCACAGGACCGAGGTACAGGGAAATCCCCAACGCCGTGAGAACGCCCAGAATGCCCCGCAGGGTCAGGTATTTAAAGACTGAAAACCCACTGTAAAACTGCGTGAGATAGTCCGCCAGCCATAGCAGCATCAGCGATTCCCCTCTTCCGGCTTTTTACAAGCCCTGACCACTTCATTCATTCCCATGGACATGGATCCTTTCACCAAAACAGCCACTTCAGCCCCCAAACGAGGCAAAAGCTCATCAATCAGCAACGTTTTTGCAGGAAAATGTGCGCCTGCGCCACCCCAGCCTTCCTGAATCAATCGGGACTGCTCACCATATGTCATCAGCACATCGATGCCGGCTTCACGGGCGTACTGCCCCATCAAGTGATGTTCGGATTCAGCCTGATCACCCAGCTCTGCCATATCACCCAGCACCAGGATTTTTTCACCCTGGCAGGCCGCTAGAACATCAATCGCGGCACGGGTTGAGGCGGGGTTGGCATTGTAGCTTTCATCAATGACCAATGCGCCTTTCTGGCCACGGAAGCGTTGACCACGTCGCAGATAGGGCTGTGCTGTTTCAAGGCCCTGAACAATGATACTGAGTGACAATCCAGCCGACAGGGCAACCGCAGCCGCCGCACAGGCGTTGGCGACCTGGTGCTCTCCCCAGAAATGCAAATGTACGTTCGCCGACTCACTTCCCATATGGAGGGTGAAATGCATGCCGTCATCGAGCGAACGAATCTCACTGGCATAGCAATCGGCTTGTTGATTCGTAAGACTGAAACGTAGAACTTTCCGTGCAGGCTGCTGCTGAACACGCTCTAACCATTCGCCACAGGCTGGATCATCAGTATTGAGAATCGCTGTTCCATCGGCAGGCAAACTATCGAAAATAGCTCCTTTCTCGACCACAACGCCGGCAAGGCTCCCAAGACCAGAAAGATGGGCTTCGCTGGCATTCGTGATCAGGGCGATATCTGCTGCTGCAAGCCTGGCGACATAATCAATTTCACCCGGATGATTCGTTCCCATCTCAATCACGGCATACTGATGGCGTTCTTCCAGGCGACTGAGAATAACCGGCACGCCAAAGTCATTATTCAGATTGCCTTCCGTTGCCAGTGTTTCACCGGCTTCGCAACAGATGGCAGCAATCATTTCACGGGTAGATGTCTTGCCACTACTACCCGTAATCCCCATGACTACACCATTAAAGCGCTGACGATTAAAGGCGCCAATCTGTCCCAAGGCAATACGGGTATCAGCAACCCGCAGCAACGGTCCTTTGACACCTTCAGGCTGACAGGACACCACAGCGCCCGCAGCCCCTTTATCTAGCGCTGCGGCAACATAGTCATGGCCATCAAAATTCGGTCCGGAAATGGCTACGAACAGTTGTCCGGGCTTGAGCGTCCGCGTATCAATGCTGACATCAGAGAAACAGGCATCATCCCCCATTAGCTCAGCAGCCAGTGGCTGTACAAGGTCAGATAATGCAGTATGAATCATGAGGCCGCCCTCCTGTCCAACGCCTGCCTGACTTCGCGCATATCACTGAACGGATGACGAACCCCGTGAATCTCCTGATAATCCTCATGCCCCTTGCCCGCGACCAGGACAATATCGTCATTACCGGCCTCAGCCACGGCAGTGGCAATCGCCTCGGCACGATCCGGCACCACTTTCAGCTTTTGCTCACGCAGTTCAGCCGGGATACCACGCACGGCATCTTCAATGATTTTCAGAGGATCTTCGGTGCGGGGGTTGTCGCTGGTCAGCACAACACGATCAGCACCAGCCAGAGCAGCTTCTGTCATCAGCGGCCGCTTGCCACTGTCACGATCGCCACCGCAGCCAAAGACACAGGTGACGGTCTGACCGCCATGATCACGAAGCGCCCCCAGCACACTGCGAAGTGCATCAGGCGTGTGCGCATAATCCACGACAACCGTTGGCTGAGCCGCACCACTGAGCGTTTCCAAACGTCCTGGCACATTATCCAGCTCGGGAATGAGAGTAAGAATACGCTCCAGCGCAAATCCCTGCAGACACAATACGCCAATCACAGACAACAGATTGCTCAGATTGAATTTACCCAGCAATGCAGTAGACAAACGCCCTTCTCCCCAAGGGGTATGCAGATTGGCAACCATCCCTTCATGAGAAAAACCGATATCTGACAGATGGATATCTGCTTGATCTGAACTGGTTGAGTAGGTGATGCAGTTAACCTGATTCTCTGCCGCCGCGTCCAGCATCAGACTTGCCCACTCATCATCAATATTAATCACAGCGTGCTGCAAACCTGGCGAACGGAAAAGCGCTGCCTTTGCTGCGGCATAAGCTTCCATCGTCTGGTGATAATCCAGATGATCGCGACTCAGGTTGGTATACACCGCCGTATTAAAGGCAATACCACTGACTCGCCCTTGATGAAGGCCGTGCGACGACACTTCCATCGTCAACCAGGGTACTGACCTATCCACCAACCCAGCCAAAAATCGCTGCACCGACAGATTATCAGACGTGGTATTTCCGGCAGGCACCAAGTCAGGAAAAACACCATTGCCCAGCGTGCCCATCACACCGCATGATGCATTAAGACGACTCAGTAACTGCGCAATAAAGTGGCAGCAGCTGCTTTTACCATTAGTGCCTGTTACACCGATGACTTTCACATGCTCAGAGGGATTCCGGTAAAACCGACTCACCAACCCACTGAGATGATCTTTGATATTGGTAACCGCTACAAGCGGCACAATAGTCGCTGGCAAAGTCTCATCAGCTTCCGCAAGCACAGCGCAGGCACCGGCAGCTACAGCCTGCTCGATATACTGTCGGCCATCATTACTCAATCCTGGTAGCGCTAGGAACAGATCTCCCGCCGTCACCTTGCGGCTATCGAGCACCAAATCACGGACAGCGACATCCGCCTCCACCGGCGGCAGATCCAGCCATTCCAGTAATCGATTCAGTGTCACCTGTTCATGCTGCATACTGTTCATCAACCTTTGATCCTGGAGTACTTCTGAACGTCAGCCAACGTCTTTACACCCGACTCATCTGGCGCAACGCCCAACACCCGGAGAGACTCGCCTGCCACACGGGAAAACACTGGCGCTGCGACCAGTCCACCGTAATATTTGCCATTGGCAGGGCTGTCAATCACTACCACCATAACGATCCGCGGTGCATCGGCCGGAGCAATGCCGACAAACGAACCGATATGCCGCGAATCGGTGTAACCTTCTTTCCCCAGCTTTCGCACTGTACCCGTCTTGCCTGCAACCGAGTAGCCATCCAGCTTAGCTCGCGTTCCGGTTCCGCCCTTGGCAACCACGGTTTCCATCATGGTTAATACCTCATGCGCCACGTCAGCTCGCATAACCCGGGTACCTTCAGGTGGTATATCACGCTTCAAAAGAGTCACTGGCTGAAATACACCACCATTGGCCAAGACCATATAAGCCTGTGCCAGCTGCAGGGGGGAAACGGTAAGGCCATAACCATAGGCGAGCGTTGCGGTTTCAATCGGCCGCCATTTCATGCGATAGGGCAACAGGCCGGTGCTTTCTCCGGGAAAGGCCACGCCGGTGGATTGTCCGAACCCGACCTTCTGGAACAGGGAGAGAATCGTCTCCGGCCCCAAATCCAGAGCAATCTTGCTGACACCGATATTACTGGACTTGGTAATCACACCAGTCACGTCGAGCTTGCCATAATTTCTGACATCGCTGACGGTATCTTTTCCAATACGCATTTTTCCCGGCGTGGTATCAATCGGTGTGTGTGCACTATAGCGGCCGGATTCCAGTGCTGCTGCTATCGTCAGGGGTTTAATCACCGAACCGGGCTCAATCTGGTCAGTAATCGCACGATTTCGCACGCCAGCTGGGTTCAGTCGACTGCGATTATTCGGATTGAACGTCGGCTGGTTGGCCATGGCCAGAATTTCACCGGTTTTGACATCCAGCATTACGAGGGAGGCGGCACGGGCCTTCAGGCTCTGTACCGCTTTTTGCAGTTCTTTATTGGCAAGGTATTGCAGCCTAAGGTCGATGCTCAGCATCAGTTCCTTACCCGGACTGGCGCTGCTGACCACTTCAGCTGCACGAACCAAGTGACCTCTGCGATCTTTCAGGACACGCCACTTACCCGGCTCACCCGATAACCAGTCATCGAAGGCTAATTCAATCCCTTCCTGCCCCTGGTCATCAATATTGGTCAGCCCCACCAGCTGGGCAGCGACAGAGCCAGCCGGATAGTAACGACGGTATTCATCAATGGAATAGACACCCGGCACTTTCAACGCCATGATCTTTTTGGCTTCTGCCGGCTCAATCTGCCGCTTGAGGTAGATAAACTCACGCTTCGCGTTGGCTCTGAGCTTTTTACGTAGATCCTTGGCATTCACATCCAGGGCTGTCGCAAGTGCGGACACATCGGCACCGGCTGTGATCAGTTCTTCAGGATTCGCCCAAATGGAAACCACCGGTGTACTCACAGCAATAGGCTTGCCATTCCGGTCAAAAATAATACCCCTATGTGCCGGAATGGTTTCATGACGCACACTACGCTTGTCGCCCTCATTCTGGAGAAAAGGACGATCCACGACCTGCAGCTCGGCGACCCGCCAGATGGTGACGGTAATCAGCAGCACGATCAGGCCTTCGACAAAACGGAAGCGCCCTTTATAGGGGGTTGTTTTCCTGCGCCGGTTCATGGTTCTACCAGGATCACCTTGTCCTTGTGAGGCATCTCCATTCCCAGCTGCTTAACCGCCTGCCGTTCGATCTGGCCATGGGCAGTCAAGGTGCTGTACTGCAACAGTAGCTGTCCCCACTCCTCCTGCGTCTTGTTTTTCCGATTCAATTCCGCCTGGTACTGGTTAAACGCCTGACGGTTCAAATGTGCCACGTACGCTACGGCTACTGCTGAACAAAATACGGCAAAAACCAGAGCCATCAGCCCTGGTCGGATACTCGCCAGTACAGCTTTCAGCGGTAACCAGTCCATACCGCCTATCCCAGCTTCACTGCCACACGCATGACCGCACTGCGCGCCCGCGGATTAACATCCAGCTCTTCCTTGCCTGATTTGACAGCCTTGCCGCAGCTTTTAAGACGACGCGAAGCATTCAGCTGGTCTTCTGTCAGCGGCACCCAGCTGGGAATGTCCGTGTCGCCCTTCTCATGCTTACGGATGAAGCGCTTCACGATCCGGTCTTCCAGCGAATGGAAACTGATCACCACCAGTTTTCCGCCGGGCTTCAGTGCCTCAAGCGCCTGCTCCAGTACACGGTTCAGGTCATCCAGCTCGCTGTTGACAAAAATCCGGATACCCTGAAAAGCACGAGTCGCCGGGTGCTTACCTTTTTCCCAGGACGGATTGGCTTCCGAGATGATATGCGCCAACCGTCCGGTGGTCACAATCGGTTCGATCTCTCTTGCCTGCACGATCGCACGCGCCATCCGTCGGCCAAAACGTTCTTCACCAAACCGCTTCAGTACATCGGCAATTTCAGCTTCACCCGCTTCGGCAATCCAGTCAGCTGCGCTGATGCCATGCTCGGTGTTCATGCGCATATCCAGCGGACCATCCTGAAGGAAGCTGAAACCTCGCT
This sequence comes from Kistimonas scapharcae, assembly GCF_039540975.1. Classification (NCBI taxonomy): domain Bacteria; kingdom Pseudomonadati; phylum Pseudomonadota; class Gammaproteobacteria; order Oceanospirillales; family Endozoicomonadaceae; genus Kistimonas; species Kistimonas scapharcae. Next base: position 54,069 of record NZ_BAABFL010000081.1, on the reverse strand, counting down.
CCGGATTGTCAAGCTGCGGGGATGAAACCCCAAGATCCAGCAACACACCGTCGACCTGCTGTTGACCGACAAACTGCTCCAGTTCAGCAAACGAGCCATGGCAGATCTGGAACCGACTATCGGCCTGCGTCAACGCTTGCCCCACTGCAACCGCTTCCAGATCCTTATCGATACCAATCAGCCGACCATCGCTGGACAACTTTTCCAAAACCGCGCGACTATGACCGCCACGACCAAAGGTACCGTCGACATACAGCCCTTCCGGCGAACTGACCAGCGCCTCAACGGCTTCAGACAGTAAAACGGTCTGATGCCTGAATTGTTCGTTCATACTTTCCAACGGACTCACAACGACAGTGTCTGCAACTCCTCCGGGACCTGGTCTGCACCGCCGGTTTCCTGCAAATAAGCATCACGGCGTTCGTTCCAGCAGACCTCATCCCAGAGTTCAAATTTTTTCCCCTGCCCCAGCAATACGGTTTTCTTGCCTAGTCCGGCGTAATCACGCAGCAGCGGGGGAATCAAAATCCTGCCACTGCCATCCATTTCCAGATCCGTCGCATGACCAATCAGGAGTCGTTGAATCCGTCGACTCAAGGGATGAAAACTGGGCAGGGACTCAATCTTGGCCTGAATGATCTCCCATTCATCAACGGGGTAGATCAGCAGGCAACGCTCTTCCGTATCAATAGTGGCGACCAGGTGCCCTTCACAGCGCATCGACAATACGGAACGGTAGCGTGTTGGAATGGCCAACCGCCCTTTCGCATCCATATTGATCGCGTTGACGCCCCGGAACACTCAGCTGTCCTCTTTTTATTCCCTGAACCGAATACCAGATTATCCCACTTTTAGCCACTTTATCCCACAGTGCCACACTATAGAAACCCCCAAAATCCGGGTCAAGGCAGGGAATCACCTAGAAAACCTATAAATATTAAGGCCTTAGACAGCTATTCAGATATTGATACTCAACCTGAAAAAGTGGGGAAACGCTGACATCCACCATCCGGAGGACAGAAAAAGATAGCAGCACCCTCTCAGAAACGCTGAGATAAAACCGCTGCTCAAAAAAAATCCTCTCACCGACAAATCGACGAGAGGATTTTCAACATAAGTGGCGAGCTGGCCTGTAAGCCGGGTTCTGTAGTACCTGCAAACAGGTCTGACAGTCATTCATCTGGGATGCATGTCACCATGCACCTCTAGCAGCCTACCCGGATTCAGTGCGGGTCACACCATCGAATCCCTATTTGGCCTTGCTCCAGGCGGGGTTTACCGTGCCGTGAACTGTTACCAGTCACGCGGTGCGCTCTTACCGCACCCTTTCACCCTTACCGGTCTGCTCCGTTGCCGGAGTTGACTTAGGCGGTCTACTCTCTGCTGCACTTTCCGTAGGCTCACGCCCCCCAGGCGTTACCTGGCGCCTTACCCTATGGAGCCCGGACTTTCCTCCACCCCATTTCAGAGAAATGAGACAGCGACTGCCCGGCCAGCTCGCGACGGCGCAGAATAATCAAAACCCCCCGGACACTCAAGCGAATTTCATCAGTCATTCATCAATTACTAGTCGCGCTCATCATTTTTGAGGGTTAACCCGTATTCGTAGAGTGTTTTTTTCTTAATGCCTGTAATTTTGGATGCTAGCTGGCTGGCCTGTTTCAGTGACAACTCACCCAGCAAAATATGCATAAGGTTTGCACTGCTTTCATCAACACCATCCTCTTTTGATGACTCAGCACCACGCACCAATACAACGAATTCACCTTTTTTCTGATTGGCATCTGCTCTTAGTTGTAACAAGCATTCTTGAACCTGCCCGGCAAGAACTGTTTCAAATGTCTTCGTCAACTCACGAGCAATAACGATATCGCGCTCAGCTCCCAGAACCTCCGACATATCAGACAGAGCTTCTTCAATCCGGTGCGTTGATTCATAGAAGATCCAGGTATGCTCAAACCCGGACAACGCCTGTAACCGCTTTCGGCGTGCAACGGATTTTGCTGGTAGAAACCCTTCAAAGAAGAATCGATCAGAAGGCAGGCCAGACACACTCAGCGCAGCAATCAACGCACAGGCTCCGGGCACCGGCACTACGCGATACCCAGCTTCACGCACTGTCGCCACCAGGAAGTAACCCGGATCAGAAATCAACGGCGTACCAGCATCCGATACCAGCGCCACCGACTCGCCGGCCGCCATTTTTGCAACAATCTGTGCACTGCGATCACGCTCATTATGCTCATGACAGGCCAACAGGGGCTTTCGGATTCCCAGATGATTGAGCAACCGCGCCGTGTGCCGCGTATCCTCCGCCGCGATAACATCGACCGAACCCAGCACTTCGACAGCCCTGGCGGTAATATCCCCCAGATTACCAATGGGCGTGGATACTATGTACAGACAGGCTTCATTCATCGGGTTTACTCAAACTATTAACCGGGATCGCTAGAGATGCGTCCGGCACTTGGTTAAAATCCACGAAGGGTACAGGTGAGAACCATAATCTGCCAACCCAAACATCGTGACGCGTTCAATCTGTCCATTTTTTGCCAGAAGGTGGCCCATAAGTGAGTTTCATATCCCGGCCAGGATTATCCATTGGCGTACTTGCACTGACCCTGATACTGGCAGCCTGTTCGACCGCTCCTCGCCAGACGACTTATGACGGTACCATGCCGGACACCTCCCGCATGACGGTCGACGGCATGCTGTTAAAGGCTCAGAAATCCACTTACCCGGCCAAAGGGCAGCTCTTGCTTTTGGCTGCCGGCACATTACTGGATGAAGACAACCTCGAGCGCGCAAGAAATACGCTTGACCGCATTGAACCCAACCGCCTGGATGGCAACAACCGGAATAACTACAGCCTTCTGGAAGCGGATTACGCCATCCTGACCCATGACAGCCGCTCAGCACTGGAATGGCTATCAACCGTCAGCACCTATAACCTGAAGCGCGCTCAACGGATTAAATACCACCAAATCAAAGCCAGAACCTTTGAGCTGGATGGCAACTTCAGCCTGAACATTGAACAACTGGGACAAGTCTTACAATACCTGCCCAAAGAAGATCACCCGGCACTGTACCAGACATTATGGAACAACCTGCTGATGCTGAATGAAAGTCAGCTGCTGGATATCCTGATGGCAACACCTCCTGAGACGCTCAAACCCTGGATTGAGCTTGCCGTGATCTACCGCACACCCGGCGAACTGGAAAACCAGCTGACCGAATTGCAGAGCTGGGAACTGCGCTGGCCTACCAGTGATGCAGTACGCCATTTACCACAAAGCATCACCGACCTGAAGAATGCCAAACCCTATCAGCCCGCAAAGATAGCCCTACTTTTACCGCTGAGCGGCCCACTGGCACAGGCTGGCGAAGCCGTCAGGGAAGGCTTCATGGCAGCTTACTATGAAGCAGCCAAAAAGAAACTGCAGGTGCCGGAAATCGAATTCTACGACTCCGCCTCCGGCAACCCTGTAGAGCTGGCACAAAAAGCTGAAGATGACGGAGCTGGGCTGGTGATCGGCCCCCTCGGCCGTAACGCGGTAGAAAGTGCAACCTCCAATAGCCAACTGACCATCCCGCAATTAACCCTCAATTACGCAGATACCGCACAGAGCCTTTCCCCAATCTACCAGATCGGGCTGGCTGCTGAGGACGAAGCCAGACAAGGGGCAGACAGAGCCTGGAAAGATGGCTTCCGACACCCTGTCATCCTGATCCCTGACAGCGACTGGGGCCAACGTATTGCCAACGCCTTCAGTCGGGAATGGCAAGAACTGGGTGGCGAGGTACTAACGACTGTTCGCTATACCGGAAATGGCGATTTCAACCAGGCAGCATCCAAGCTGCTACTGGTCAACGAAAGCCAACAGCGAGCCAACAATCTTCGACGCATTCTTGGCAAAAAACTGGATTTCACCCCCCGCCGCCGCCAGGATGCCGATATGATTTTCATGGCTGCTACGGCAGCCAATGGACGACAGTTAAAACCTGCGCTCGACTTTTACTTTGCCTATGACCTGCCGGTTTACACAACATCCGGCATATACAGTGGCCATCAGGATCCCGCGAAAGATCGTGATCTGAGCGGCATTCGCTTCCCGGTCATGCCCTGGTACCTGAACCGGGATTCCGCCCTGAAAGATGTCATCACCCAGGAATGGCCATCAAGCACCGGGCAATACGGCAGCCTGTACGCACTGGGCGCAGACGTCTGGCGCCTGTATCCCAGAATGGAGCAGATGAGCCGCTCAGCCGGTGCACAGATGTTCGGCGCTACCGGAACACTGAGCATCAACACACAAGGCTACGTGGAACGACACCTGATCTGGCAGTATTTTGATAACGGCCGGCCCAGACCGCTCACCCGCGAATACAGCACGAGAAAAACGCATGCCATACACGTCCTGGATAGCAACGATCAGGAACCCACAGGGTAACCGGGCTGAACAGGCCGCCCAGCGATTCCTGATGAAACAAGGACTAACCCTGATCGCCAGGAATTACGCCTGGCGCGGCGGTGAACTGGATCTTGTCATGAAGGACACCGACACCCTGGTTTTCATTGAAGTTCGCTACCGGACTCAGGATGAATTCGGCAGCTCAGCTGAAAGTATCACCTGGCAGAAACAACAGAAACTGATCAAAACAGCACAACATTTTCTTCAACAGCACAGACTGACTGACAAGTCGGCCTGTCGCTTTGATATAATCACCGCAAAACCTGATTCATCCCGTCAAGGGACACTGCAAATCGGGTGGATCAAAAACGCTTTCAGCGCCTGACAGGACTAACCCATGCTTGAACGCATCACCTCACACTTCTCCGACAGCATTGATGCAAAAATCCGTGCTGCGGAAACACTGCCACCGCTGATCGCCCAGGCTGCAGAACTGATCGTGAACGCCCTGGTCAATGAGGGAAAGATCCTGACCTGTGGCAATGGCGGTTCTGCCGCCGATGCCCAACACTTTTCCTCAGAATTGCTAAACCGTTTCGAACGGGAAAGACCCTCACTACCAGCCATTGCCCTGACAACAGACTCTTCAACCCTCACCTCCATCGCCAACGACTACAGCTACAATGAAGTCTTTGCCAAGCAGATACGCGCACTGGGCCAGGCAGGCGATGTACTTCTGGCCATCTCCACCAGCGGCAAATCGCCGAATATCGTGCAAGCAATACAGGCTGCCCATGATCGCGAAATGACCGTCATCGCATTGACAGGAAAAGATGGCGGCAACATGGCCAGATTGCTGCACCCTGAAGATATCGAAATTCGCGCTCCCAGCACCATCACTGCGCGCATTCAGGAGGTTCACCTGCTGGTTGTTCACTGCCTGTGCGATCTGATTGACGAGTGCCTTTTTGGAGCCGTCGAATAAACTGCCGATTATTCACGTATCAACTAACCGCTTCACCCGACATGTCATTGTAAAAACACAAGGGATCCTGACCATGCAAAGAACAAGGGCTCGTGGATTACGAGATTTCACAATCTCTATTCTGCTGACCGCACTCCTGGCAGGCTGCACCACCACGCTGACAGCAATCAATAGTGAGCCCATCCAACAGGATCCATCCTCACGCTCCTGGGGCGCCTGGATTGACGACCAAACCATCGAAACAGTGGCCAGCGTTAATATCAAAAAAGCCGATCCCGCGTTTGCCAACAGCCATATTGTCGTGATCAGCCACAACGGCATTGTGCTTTTGGTAGGACAAACAGGCTCAGCCCCCCTTAAGGAACTGGCAGGAAAGACTGTCAGAAACGTACAAAAAGTCCGTAAAGTTTATAACGAACTTGAGATCTCCGGCCCAACCACCATGCTGGTTCGCTCAGGCGACAGCTGGATCACATCAAAAATCAAGGCCCGCATGGTTGCAGAAAAAGACTTCCCTTCAGGCAATGTTAAAGTCATTACCGAAAACGGTACGGTATACCTGATGGGACTTGTAACACCTGAACAGGCAACCACAGCGGTCAACATTGTAAAGCAGTCTTATGGCGTTCAAAAAATTGTGAAGGTTTTCGAATACATATAATTCTGAACCCCCATAAAAAAACCGCCATTCCGGCGGTTTTTTTATGGGGCAATCACTACTTGACCACTTTGAGACTGGGGCGCCCCTTTGGCGGTCTGCCAGGCCCTTTCGGATCAGGCTCTAGCGAAGGCTCTTCTTCATTCACACCAGAATCTACCAAGTGCACTCCTTCTGGCTGAGCTTCAACCTCAAAGACCATGCCCTGTCCATTTTCCTTGGCATAGATTGCCATGACAGCCCCCACTGGCACACAAACCTGAAACGTCCTGCCACCGAAACGAGCCAGAAACATCACTGCCTCATTAGAAACATCCAGATCCCGAATAGCCATTGGCGCCAGATTAAGCACAACCTGTTCCTCACCCGCAAACTGATCGGGAACATCAACACCGGGCACCGTCGTATCGACAAGCAGGTAGGGTGTACAGTCGTTATCAACAATCCATTCATACAGTGCCCTGATAATGTAAGGGCGACTGCTGGTCATACTCATTGAAGGACTCCAGCTTCATTTCCAAACACGCAAAAAAGGGGGCTTGCCCCCTTTAGTGTATGCCAATCTCAGCGATCAGATACGCATTTCCTTCTCAACATCAGACAGACTTTCACGGAAAGATTCGCGCTCAAACAAACGCTCAGCATACTCCGTGATTGCCTTTGCCTGAGGTGGCAGCTGAATATCCATCGCCTCCAGACGCCAGAGAATCGGAGCCACACAGCAATCCACCAGCGTAAATTCTTCACTCATGAAGAAGGGCTTTTCAGCAAAGATGGGCGCAATGCTGATCAGACTTTCCCGCAGCTCCTTACGCGCCTTAGCTGCAACCGTATCTTTGGTCTTGGGATCCAGAATCACATCCGCCAGTGCACACCAGTCTTTCTGAATACGGTGCATCATCAGGCGGCTCTGGGCCCGGGTCACCGGATAAACCGGCAGCAATGGCGGATGCGGAAAACGCTCATCCAGATACTCCATCATGACATTGGGCTCATAGAGCACCAGATCACGATCCAGCAGGGTCGGCAGCGTATTGTAGGGATTGATATCAGCCAGTTCCTGAGGTCTGGAATCTGGATTGACATCCTGAATATCGACAGCGACGCCTTTTTCCGCCAACACAATACGAACACGATGGCAGTAGTGATCAGCCGGGTCAGAAAAAAATGTCATTGAGGATCTTTTGGCGACTACGCCCATTGATCTACCCCCACCTGAGGTCATACATGAAACCAAAAACGCGCGCAGCCACAAGAGTGACTACGCGCCAGATTACGAATTTTACCAGATTATAGAAGTTAGTGAACGTCCTTCCAGTACTCCCGCTTCAGCAAATAGGCTACGACGAAGAAAAAGGCCAGGAATAACAGCACGTAAACACCGATCTTCTGACGCTCCAGCTGCATCGGCTCACCACTGTAGTCCAGAAAATTAACCAGATCGTACATCGCCTGATCGTACTCTTCCGGACTCATACTTCCCTTATATTCTGGATCGGGTACCAGTCCGCACAACTTCTCACCGGTAAGGGTATCAACCTGACCTTCAGAATCACCCGCACAGGTATCAATCAGACCACCCTGCAACTCCAGCAGCACGTGAGGCATGGCCACATCCGGGAAGACTTTGTTGTTAACACCCCAAGGACGCTTCGGATCCAGGTAAAAAGTACGCAGATAGGTGTAGAGCCAATCGGTACCGCGAACACGCGCAACCATAGTCAGATCTGGCGGTGCCGCACCAAACCACTGCTTGGCCTCCCCTTCTATCATGCCGTTTTTCATCAGATCGCCAATCTTGGCATCCGTGAATACCAGATTATCCAACATAAGATCATGAGGGATACCCAGATCATCAGCCACCCGCTCATAGCGCTGAAACTGTGTTGCATGACAGCCGGCACAGTAATTCATGTAAAACTTTGCCCCCCGCTGCAGCGATGCCTTGTCACTGACATCCGTCTCAATGTGATCCAGCGGATAGCCCCCACCGCCAGCAGCGAACGCAGCCACCGGCAGCAACACAAACAGCCATGTAATGAATATTTTTTTCATTAGCCGGTCACCCTCTCCGGTACAGTTTTAGTCTTCTCAAAACGGGTGTAAAAAGGCATCAGCAGGAAGAACGCAAAGTAGAACAGGGTTGCCACACGCGCAATATTGGTCAGCAAGCCTGTCGCCGGCTGCGTTCCTAGCCAGGTCAGCAGAATATAATTGAGACCAAAGACAACGATACAAGCCTTACTGATCAACCCCTTATAACGCCAGGATTTCACAGGACTTCTGTCCAGCCATGGCAAAACAAACAGAATCGCAATGGCGGCCCCCATGGCAACAACGCCCAGCAACTTATCCGGAACTGCCCGCAAGATGGCGTAGAACGCACCGAAATACCAGACTGGTGCGATATGCTCTGGCGTCTTGAGACTATTCGCCTGCTCAAAGTTGGCATGCTCAAGGAAGAACCCGCCCATTTCAGGGAAGAAGAACACTACACCACAGAACACAAACAGGAAGACAACCACACCCACGATATCCTTAACGGTGTAGTAGGGGTGGAAAGGAATGCCATCAACCGGTACGCCATCAGTATTCTTGTTTTTCTTGATTTCCACGCCATCCGGGTTATTGGAACCCACTTCGTGCAGCGCAATGATGTGCATGACAACCAGACCAAGAATAACGATCGGCAACGCCACCACATGCAAGGCAAAGAAGCGGTTCAGGGTAATACCGGAGATCAGGTAATCACCACGAATCCACTGCTGCAGATCAGGACCAATCACCGGAATAGCACCGAACAGGGAAATGATAACCTGTGCCCCCCAGTAGGACATCTGCCCCCAAGGCAACAGATAACCCATGAAGGCTTCAGCCATCAGCGCCAGGTAGATCGCCATACCGAAAATCCAGACCAACTCACGAGGCTTTCGGTATGACCCATACAACAGGGCGCGGAACATATGACAGTAAACCACCACAAAGAAGGCCGAGGCGCCTGTAGAGTGGAGATAACGAATCAGCCAACCGTATTCGACATCCCTCATGATGTACTCAACAGAGGCAAAAGCACCCTCTGCACTAGGCACATAGCTCATAGTCAGCCAGACACCGGTCAGCAGCTGATTCACCAGAACCAGAAGCGCCAGAGAACCAAAGAAATACCAGAAATTGAAGTTCTTGGGTGCGTAGTATTTGCTGAGATGCTCTTCCCACATCTTCGTCAGCGGAAAACGCTCATCCACCCAGGTCAGTAATTTGCTTCCCATCAGGCAGCCTCCTCATCAACACCTACAGTCAGGATGTCGTCCCCTTCAAAGGAATAAGGCGGCACTTCCAGATTGGTTGGCGCCGGCACCCCCTTGAACACACGACCCGCCAGGTCAAACCTGGAACCGTGACAGGGGCAGTAGTATCCACCCACCCAATTCGCATCAAAGTCCATTGGTTTCACTTCAGGTGTGAATTTTGGCGAACACCCCAGATGTGTGCAGAGACCCACCAGGACCAGGATATCCTCCCGACTGGAGCGGAATTCATTCTGCGCATAACCAGGCTGCTCCGACTCCTGAGAGCTCGGATCTCTCACCTTGTCATCTACCTTGCGGATATTATCGAGCATCGCCTGCGAACGCCGCACGACAAACACAGGCTTGCCACGCCACTCCACAATCACCTGCTGACCAGGCTCCAGCTTCGATATATTGACTTTGACAGGTGCGCCCGCCGCCTTGGCCTTGGCGCTTGGATTCCAGGATTTGATAAACGGTGTCGCAACTCCCGCAGCCCCCACTGCACCAACTACCGAAGTAGCTGCAACCAGAAAGCGGCGCCGGCCCACATTTACGCCGTCTTGACTCATTCGGCTTTCTCCCCATCAGAGCGTTAGCTCATTTATTCTGCATGCCAGGCAAAGCGGTGGGCATATTAGTTAAACTCGGAATTGCTGACAAGCAACCGCAATTCCCCTTAGCACCCCACCAACAATCCGCAATGATATAGGGTTTACCCCTTAAATTAAATGGATGAGATCCATACTGGCGCACTTTCATGGCCTTTGCCGACAAAAATGCCCATTTTTTCAGACACAAAAATAGCAGACATAAAAAAAGCGCCGGTCCGGAGACCAGCGCTTTTGCAGTAATCCAAAAACGAATTAACGCTTGGAGAACTGGGGACGCTTACGAGCCTTGTGCAGACCGACTTTCTTCCGCTCAACCATACGGGCATCACGGGTGACATAGCCAGCCTTGCGCAGAGAAGGACGCAAAGTTTCGTCATATTCCATCAGAGCGCGGGTGATACCGTGACGGATCGCACCGGCCTGACCGTTAGCACCACCACCTTTTACGGTGATCATGATGTCGAAATTTTCTGTCATCTCAACCAGCTCAAGCGGCTGCATAACAATCATGCGGGACGTTTCACGACCAAAGTAGTCCTGAAGCGTACGGCCGTTGATAGAAATGCTGCCAGTTCCCTTACGCAGGAAGACACGAGCGGTAGAGGTTTTGCGACGACCTGTGCCGTAGTTCTGAGTTACTGACATGTTGACCCCCGATTAAATAGTCAGTTGCTGAGGTTGCTGTGCAGCATGCGGATGCGCAGATCCGGCATAAACTTTCAGCTTACGCTGCATAGCGCGACCCAGCGGGTTACGGGGCATCATGCCTTTAACTGCCAGCTCGATGACACGTTCAGGCTTGTGAGCAATCAGCTTCTCAAAACTCATTGACTTCAGTCCACCCGGGAAGCCGGTGTGGCGGTGATACATCTTGTCAGATGCCTTACGACCGGTCACACGCACTTGCTCGGCGTTGATGACAACGATGTAATCGCCGGTATCAACGTGAGGAGTGTACTCAGGCTTGTGCTTACCACGCAGGCGACTGGCAATTTCTGTAGCCAAACGACCGAGCGTCAGCCCGGAAGCATCTACAACATACCAGTCGCGCTTAGCGGTTTCTGGTTTAGCGCTAAAGGTTTTCATCTATCTATCCGCCTCAATGCTCGCTAACGCGAGTTGAATTCAAACATCACGGCTGTTTAGCCAGCCCACGAACCAATGCAAGGGCTTTAAAACCACCGCGGTTCAAACATTGGGCACTCATTATGGGAAACGGGAGCGGTATTATAGCCAGTTCGAACAGGAAAAAAACCCCGCCAACGGTCAATTGCGGCTATCCACCAGTTTTTTACGGCTAAAATGTTTCACACAGACTGAGTGAACAATTGAGTCCCACCATGTCCAAGAGCGTCCTTGTGCCTGTCGCGCACAGCATCGAAGAGATAGAAGCCGTCACGATCATTGATACCCTCCGCCGAGCAGGCACCTCAGTCACGGTAGCAAGCTGCAATGCGGATGGTTCCATTAATGTGGAGGCCTCCCGGGGCGTGCGCCTACTGGCCGACTGCCCCATCAGCGAGTGCACTGACGCTCATTACGACATCATCGCCCTGCCCGGCGGCATGCCCGGTGCAGAACACCTGAGAGATTGTCAGACGCTGACCGATTTACTAATCAGTCAGAAGCAGATGGGGCACTGGATTGCTGCCATCTGCGCTTCGCCCGCCATTGTTCTGGCGCATCACGGCCTGCTGGAAGACATCCGGGCAACAGCGCACCCCAGCTTTCAGTCGCAGTTAACCGGCGCCGTAGCCATCAACGAACCGCTCGTCATTGATGAAGAGGCCAAAATCATCACCAGCCAGGGACCGGGTACTGCCATGTATTTTTCACTGAACCTGGCCAAGATACTGTATGGGGAAATCGTTTTCCGGGAGCTGGCCACAGCCATGGTCGCCCATTGGGCACTCTGAAAGCACTTGCAACCGGGTTATTGGCACCGTATAAAAAATAGTAATGACAAGCCGATATATCTCACAACGCGCACAAGGCAGACAACAATAAAGAGGTATCTATGGAACTTGTTTGGCTACTGACCGGTGCAATAGCCCTCTACTGGCTTGACCGTTATCAGGACCAGATTGCTGATCGCATGGCCGGGGAAGCCTTCGATCAGGTCTCTGAAACCCGTAACGGCAAGACCTATTGCGGCAAGACCGCCATCATTCATCGCAAGAAGCATATAGGGCATGTCTTCATGCCACTTTTCCCCTCTCTCGACCATGACATCAAGGCCCTGTGCCAGACAGAAGACAACCACTGGTTCTGGTATCACGCCCAGATCAAGAACATGAAACTGGTGCATACAGAAATCAATCCTGTCTCCATTGAAGCGGCCCTGGAAGCCATGGACGAAGACGAGACGGGCACCTGTCGCGAAGAGAAAAGTTAATTCTCTTCCAGAGGTGTCAGCTCAGGCTGACACCTCATTTCCTCCTATACCCTGCGACCTGATAGACGATAACACCACCAATCCTGCCCTGTTTAAATCCAGTAACCCTCTCTTTTTCTCTGCACATCTTGACCTGAATACAATTCATACCTGGAGGAAAGCGAGGCATTCAGCACGGGCAACTTATGAGCAAGCGCAATCGAGTCAGTCATCCCCTGACTTCCTTCAGCAGTATCTCTTGATAAAATTGACAGACTAATAACCAATGCGGATAGTTACCCACACGACAGCAGTAAAAAACCTAAAAACTGATGACATCGCCATTCCCCCTCGCACTTCAGGAAAAGCTCAACAAGATTCCAATGCTTCGCGCCATGGAAGTTGACTACCGGCTTTACGATGGCAAACAGTTGCAGATTGCCTGTCCACTGTCACCCAACATCAATGACAAAGGCACCTTCTTTGGCGGCAGCATCAGCGCACTGGCCACCATTTGCGGCTGGACCATGACCAGCCTGAAAGCCTTGGAAGCCGGCGTCAATTGTGATGCGGTTATTGCAGAACAAAACCTGCAATTTCTGACACCCGCCCGCAGCGAACTGACCGCAACCTGTGAGTGCACGATTCCTGAAACCTTCACCAGCCGCCTGCAGGCAGGCCGCCGGGCGCGCCTTGACCTGACGGTGTCACTGCACTCAGATGGTCAGTGTGTTGCCAATTTCAACGGACGCTATGTCGCTGTACCCACATAGGAAACAATGGAATGGATATAACCGTTATCTTACTGGCTGCCGCCATTCTTGCGATTGCCGGCCTCTCTGCATGGGCAATCAAACTCTGGATTGAAGTGTTTAGAAACCGTGCCAGCATCCGGAAATCCAACGAACAACATCGTCAGTTTCTTTGCTCCAGCCTGACCATTTTGGCCAGAAGCTTGGTGCATGAACAGGTTAACCCAACAGAAGGCTGCATCCGGATCAAAACCATTCTTGATATGCTCGACCCTGCCCTGGGCAAAACCGAGGAATACCAGGTATTCACAACGATCTATGACGCAACCACGCATATGCCCATTGGTGAAGCACGAAAAACTCTGAAACTGAGCGAACGCAACCGCCTGGATACAGAACGCGAACTGCTGGAACAACACCACCAGGAACGCATAAAGCAGGCAGCTCAAGCCCTGCTGACACAATTTAATCCAGATAGTATCTTCAAAGAAGCATGAAACCAGCGTTCAACATCACCCCCCTCAATCAAAACCTGACCAAAATGCACCCGGACGCACGGGTGCTGGTTCAATCACTGCCAGACTGCCCTCAAATACAGTTGGCGTTGCTTGATCCAACACCGATGAAGCATCGCCCATTCACTGAAGAAGAAATCAAAACTATCCAGGATTACCCGGCTTACTGGGCATTTTGCTGGGGAAGCGGCCAGGCTCTGGCGGCTCAAATACTCGACAATCCTGGCCTGGTGGCCGGAAAAACAGTAATGGATTTTGGCGCAGGTTCCGGTGTCGTTGCGATTGCCGCCTGCCTTGCGGGAGCCCGCGAAGTGATTGCCTGCGATATTGACCCGGAGGCACTGTTGGCCTGCCAAATCAATGCACACATCAATCAGGTCAGCTTTCGACTCCATAACGATCTGTTCAGCTTTGATGAACCACTGGACCTGCTAATCGCAGCCGACGTCCTGTACGACAGAAACAACCTGCCACTCCTGGAGCAGTTTCACTCCATGGCCACCGAAGTACTGGTGGCTGATTCACGCATCAAACAGTTTGATTTTCCGCCCTATCGTGGATTTTCCAGCCGTGAGTGCAGTACGGTCCCAGATCTGGATGAAACCCGTGACTTCAACAACATCAACTTCTACTGTAACCGGCCTATTCGAACGGACTGTCGGGTTCCTGCCAGCCAGGAACCCCTACCGGTTTAAACAATCACTATAGAAACGCAAAACTCTCTTCTTTCATGCGTGTCAATGTCCGCGGGCAGGCGAGCATCGTTTTTGCGTGCGTTTCAGCACGGGGAAGAATACGGGAAAAATAGAATTCTGCCGTTTGCACCTTGGCTTTGTAAAAAGCCACTTCACTGGTGGCTTCCATCAGCTTACGTTGTGCCGCCACCAACATTTGCAACCAGTAATACGCCATCACGACATAACCGGAAAACATCAAGTAATCGACTGACGCCGAACCTACCGCATCACGGTTGCGAGCCGCCCGAAATGCCAGACGATAACTCAAGTACTGCCACCTCAGCGTCAACGCAGAAACCTTTCCAACAAATGGCAAGACTTTCAGACGTGGCACACTGTCATCGGTCAACACAGACTTACAATATTTGAGTATTTGACCCGCCAGTCGATTCAGGTCCTTCCCTTTGGACAACAACACTTTACGCCCTAACAAATCCAGCGACTGTATGCCTGTTGTACCTTCATACAGGGTGGATATCCGAGCATCCCGAATTATCTGCTCCATACCGTGTTCACGGATATAACCGTGCCCACCGTAAACCTGCACACCAAGATTCGCAGATTCGAGACCCGCTTCCGTCAGGAAGCCTTTGAGGATTGGCGTCAGCATGCCCAGCTCATCATCAAGCCGGTTACGCTCGGATTCGGTTTCCGCCGTAATCATCCGGTCAGCCAGCTTGGCCGCATCATACAGCATCGCACGACCGCCCTCGGCAAACGCTTTCATGGTCAACAACATGCGACGGACATCAGGATGAACAATCAGTGAATCCGCCACATTGTCAGGCTGCTTGGTACCCGACAGTGAACGCATGGACAATCGTTCCCGGGCATAGGGAAGCGCCCCCTGGTAGGCCAGCTCGGCGGAAGCGAGCCCCTGTATTCCTGTGCCAATCCGCGCGGTATTCATAAAGGTAAACATACACTGCAAACCTTTATTCTCAGGCCCGATCAGATAGCCTTCCGCCTCATCAAAATTCATGACGCAGGTCGCAGAGGCCTTGATCCCCATTTTATGTTCCAGGGATCCACAGGAGACGCCGTTTCGCTCCCCCAGCGAACCATCCGGATTCACCTTGAACTTGGGCACAATAAAGAGCGAAATGCCCCGCGTTCCTTCAGGCGCGTCCGGAAGCCTGGCGAGCACAATGTGGACAATATTCTCGGTAAGATCATGCTCTCCGGCAGAGATAAAAATCTTGGTGCCGGAAAGGCTGTAAGTCTCATCACCATTCGGTATTGCGCGGGTTTTCACCTGCCCCAGATCCGTACCGCACTGTGGCTCAGTAAGACACATGGTGCCGCTCCACTCACCGCTGGTCATGCGCATCAGCCAGGTCTGTTTCTGCGCTTCGGTGCCATGTAAAAACAGGGTGTTCATGGCACCAAGCGTCAGGCCGGGATACATACCCCAGGACCAGTTAGCCGTACCAGCCATTTCCGAAATCATGACCCCAAGGGACATCGGCAACCCCTGACCACCATACTCCGGAGGATGGGAAAGCGACTGCCAGCCACCCGCCACATATTGCTGATAAGCTGCTTTGAAGCCTTTTGGCGTTATCACTTCGCCATCCAGCCAGTGACACCCTTCTTCATCACCCGAGCGGTTCAGCGGAGCCAGAACATTCTCGGCAAACTTCGCCCCTTCGCTGATAATGGCATCGACCAGATCAGGCGTCGCCTCTTCACCATTGGGCAACGTTTGATAATGGGCCTGCATATCCAGAACATCTTCTGCCAGAAATCTCATATCCCTGACAGGCGCCTTGTACTCAGGCATAGACCATCTCCTGATGAGAACGTGGTTAGACGCTGTGCATTCTGTCGAAAGGGAAAGGAACTGAGATTGGCAGTAAAGTCACTCGGCAAGCACTTTTCAGCCAGCTCAGTGACAACAAAAAAAAATACCACCGCCCGTTAACCGGTGCGGTGGCATTGATTTTGATATTAAATCCGGAAGGTATCAGCTAACGGCTTCGCGCTTTTCCAGCTCTTCAGCCCGCAGGTCCTTACGCAGAATTTTGCCAACAGGCGTCATTGGCAGTTCTTCACGGAACTCAATCTGCTTGGGTACCTTATAGGCGGTCAGGTTCATACGGCAGTATTCTTTCATCTCATCCTGACTCAAGGAGCTGTCACTGGGAATGACAAACAGCTTCACCGCCTCGCCGGTTTTGCTGTCAGGTACACCGATGACTGCACAGTTCTCAACCTTCTCATGCTGAGCTACAACATCCTCAATCTCATTGGGATAAACGTTGAAGCCCGATACCAGCACCATATCCTTGATCCGATCAACAATGGCTACAAAACCGTCTTCGTTGATGACAGCCACATCGCCGGTCTTGAGCCAGCCATCTTCATCAAAGATTTCCGCCGTGGCATCCGGGCGCTTCCAGTAGCCCTTCATGACCTGGGGACCTTTCACGCAGAGTTCGCCACGCTCACCCACCGCCGTTTCAGTGCCATCATCGGCAACCGTCTTCAGCAGGGTGTTGGGTACAGGCAAACCGACCGTTCCAGTCTGTGCGAGATCGCCTGCCGGGTTCATACAAACAGCCGGTGAGCACTCTGTCAGCCCATAAGCCTCAGAAACTCCACAACCGGTAAACTCTTTCCAGCGACGCCCTGTATCTGCCTGCAGAGCCGTGCCGCCCGACAGGGTCAGTTTTAATCCACTGAAATCACACTTGGCGAATTCCGGGTGATTCAGCAGGCTGACAAACAATGTATTCAAACCAATGAATGCCGTAAAACGCCAGGGCTTGATCATCTTGATAAACATGGCCGTGTCGCGCGGATTGGCAATAAGGATGCTGTGGTTCCCCATTTCCACCATCGCCATCAAATGCACGGTAAAGGCATAAATGTGGTAGAGCGGCAGGGGGGCAACGATGGTTTCCTTGCCAGCCTCATGCATAGGATTGCCAGCCTCATCCTGCTGACTCAGCATAGCCTGCGCCTGCAACATATTAGAAATCATATTCCGGTGGGTCAGCATGGCCCCTTTTGCAACACCGGTTGTGCCACCGGTATATTGCAGAATTGCCACATCATCCGGCCGCGGTGCAGGCGGCTTCCGGTATTTGCCCGCATCCCCTTTTGCCAGCGCCTGCCGGAAACGGACGACACCAGACAGCTTATAGGGTTGAACCATCTTCTTGACGTATTTGGCTGCCACATTGATCAGCTGACGCTTCGGCGCTGGCAGCATATCGGCAATACTGGTGACAATCAGGTGTTCAACCGGCGTATCACTGATGATCTCTTCCACCAAATGCCCGAATACATCCATGAAAACCAGTGCACGGGCACCGGAATCATTGAACTGGTGATGCATTTCACGAGCAGTGTAGAGCGGGTTGGTATTAACAATAACCAGACCAGCCTTGAGCGCACCATAAACAGCAATGGGAAACTGCAGAAGGTTCGGCATCTGGATGGCGATGCGGTCACCGGGTTTAAGATCGGTCTGGATCTGAAGATAGGTGGCGAAACGGGTACTGTAGTCGTCGATATCCTGAAAGGTCAGGGTATGGCCGATACCGGTGAATGCAGGTCGTTGGGCATACTTACTGACGGATTCTTCAAAGACTGCCAGTATGGAACCGTACTCGTCCGGGTTGATGATATCGGGCACACCGGGTGCGCGCTTACCATGCCAGAAACTCGCTTCCATATTTTTATCACTTTTTTGTTATGTAGTTATGCGACAACCTGACATTACTGTCCATGCCCAGACATGTCACGGCATTGACATATCTGCCGACTCCCCCGAGTTCGACAGCCATTGGTTGTCCCCTGACTCTTTGTCAGCCTGATGAATCAGACAACGACGGCCTATCATAGCCTGATTTGCGACACAGTTCATGGGTAAGTTGTTGTATTTCGTGAAGACAGGTTGAAGAAACCGCTATCACGGCAGACAGCTTCCCGGGGGAGTACACCATGACACTGAATGCCACAGGGATAGCCCTTTCCCTGGTCAACCGGTTCGCAGGTTCAACACTTGCCAGCCGCTACAAACTGCGCAAACCCGCGGAACGACTGGCCTACCACGTGACGCGAACCGGTTTTCGACTGGTGGCATCCGGCCAGCAGACGCTTTCCAAAAAACGTCGCACCATCACTTCAGCAACAGACAGCAACAATCGACAGCTGTTCGATCTCTCTCTTTCAGAAGAGCAGCGTCTCATCATTGAAAACACCCAAAGACTTGCCCACACGCTGAGAGAACAGGCAGGTCAGGCAGAAAACGCCGGTTATCCAACCAAAGACGTCTTAGCCGAGTCGGAGGCTCTGGGACTGAATCTCTTTGTACTCCCTGAAGCCTGGGGCGGGATTAGCTCCGAGGCACCGGCTGAAACCATGACTCTTATCACTGAACAGCTGGCATGGGGTGACATGGGTCAGGCGATGGCACTGCTGGCACCAACCGCATGCCTATCTGCAATCAGCCGCTGGGGAGGTGCGTCTTTGCAGGCGCAATGGCTACCCCGATTTGCTGAAGGCCAGTTTCTTCCTGCCGCCATGGCAATTCATGAGAACAACATTGATTTCTCCCCAGAACAAGCCCGCTGTACGGCAACCCGTCACCGCAAAGGCTATCGCCTGAACGGCCAAAAAACACTGGTTCCATTGGCACAAACCGCGGAGTTCTTTCTTGTCAGCGCCAGGATAAACAAGAACACGCCAGCCCTGTTTCTGGTTGAACGCGAGACGAAGGGTCTTCAGATTGACACCGCGCCGGCTATGGGGCTGAGGTCGGCGGGATTTGGGACGCTTACACTATCCAATGTACAGCTCAGCCCTGATGCCTGCCTTGATCACAATTTTCAGACTGATGGCTGGCTTTCCCGCTCCCGTATCGCAGCCTCCGCCCTTGCCTGCGGCACCTCCCAGGCAGTGGTTGATTTCACCATTCCCTACTGCAACGAGCGCCAGGCTTTTGGTGAGCCCATCAGCCATCGACAAGGTGTCGCCTTTCTGCTGGCAGACATGGCTACGGAACTGGATGGCATGCGACTGATGAGCTGGCGAGCCGCCAGCCGCTGTGACCATCAGCTTTCTTATAACCGGGAAGCCTGGCTGGCCCACACCCAGTGCAGCGATAAAGGCATGATGATTGGTACTCATGGTGTGCAGCTACTCGGCGGCCACGGATTTGTGAAAGAGTATCCCGTCGAGCGCTGGTATCGCGATTTACGTGCTATTTCACTCCTCTCCGGTTCGCTGCTGGCATAAGGGACGCTGTATGTATCTGGAAACACCAAGAAAATTCAGAGGTCTGGTGAACCAGGCCAACCAGGTTGCCAGAGCTGTATTGCGCCCTATTTCGCGTAAGTATGACAGCAGGGAACACGACTACCCCGTCGAACTCGACATGCTGGCATCCCTTCTGGATGCCATGAATGATGGTGCGGGTAGCGGGACTGGCGCTGGCCGCCTTAATACTGCCAAAGGCGACAGTCAAACGGTAGTTAATGGCAGCAATCTCTCGACCGTACTGGGCTTAACGGAACTCTGCTGGGGAGATGTCGGCCTGTCTCTTAGTCTTCCCAGGCAAGGACTGGGAAATGCCGCTATTGCTGCGGTCGCAGACGATGAGCAAATGAAAAAATTCGGTCATCTGTGGGCGGCAATGGCCATTACTGAACCCCAGGCAGGTTCTGATTCAGCGGCGATCCGAGCGACAGCCAAACAAGATGGCGACGACTACATCATCAATGGTGAAAAGATCTATGTAACCAGTGGTGAGCGGGCTGATGCTGTAGTGGTATGGGCAAGTCTTGATCCGAGCCTCGGTCGTGCAGCGATTAAATCCTTTGTCGTTGAAAAAGGCACGCCCGGCATGGAAGTGGTAAGGCTGGAGAAAAAACTTGGCATCAAAGCGTCCGATACCGCAGCGATTACCTTTACCAATTGTCGTGTGCCTGCTTCACACCTGCTGGGCAATCCGAATATTGACGTACAACGAGGGTTTGGTGGCGTTATGCAAACCTTCGACAATACCCGCCCTGTCGTTGCCGCCATGGCCGTTGGTCTTGCCCGCGCCGCCCTCGAACGCACGCAGGAATTACTCAAAGCACAAGGTATTGAACCCTCCTACAAGGGGGGGCTTTATCAGCGACCCGCGCTAGAGAAGGAACTTCTGGTCATGGAAGCCGAGCTGGAGTCTGCCCGGTTGCTTACACTCAGAGCTGCATGGATGGCTGATAACGGCCAACCCAATTCCAAGGAAGCCTCCATGGCTAAAGCCAAGGCAGGTCGTACGGCCAATGCCATCACCCTGAAATGTGCTGAAATTTGCACCGTACGCGGATATACAGAAGATGAGCTGCTGGAAAAGTGGGCCCGGGACTCAAAAATCCTTGATATTTTTGAAGGTACCCAGCAGATTCAGCAATTGATCATTGCACGACGACTATTGAATAAATCATCCTCAGAATTGAAGTAACAAACATCTAATAATAACAATAATGCCAACACGCACAGTCAGCTTTGCCAATATCCTTCGTTCAGGCCTTGCCCTGACACCAGAGCTTCCACAAATAGCAACCGGTCTGGTGAAGCTGGTATCGTTGCACCCGGAACGCCGGTTATCCATTGGTCGGCTGCTGGAAAAGCAGGCGCAGCGATACGGTAAACGTCCTTTTCTTAAATACCAGGAAAAAACCTGGTCATACGACGCAGCCAATCGACAGGTCAACCGCTTCAGTCATGCACTGGCACAGGCAGGCATCCTTCCAGGTGACCGTGTTGCCATACTGATGGAAAACCGCCCTGAAACACTGCTGGCCACACTGGCCGTCATAAAGCTTGGCGCCATTGCGACCATGCTGAATACCAGTCAGCGTAATAACGCCTTATTGCACAGCCTCACTATTACAAAACCAGCATTATGTATTGTGGGTGAAGAATTAATTGAAGTCTTTGACGGTATTAAACACACGTTGTCCGAACGACCAGAGCCCCCCCATTACTTCGTTAACGATAACAGCAATAATCCCACACCTGATGGCTACGAAAATTTTGTTGAAGCCTCGGCGAACATGCCCGATACGAATCCTGATATCACCCGCACCCTGAAGCTGTCTTCTCCAGCACTGTATATTTTCACCTCCGGCACCACCGGTCTTCCCAAAGCCTCAGTGATGTCGCATTTCCGCTGGTTCAAAGCCATGGCAGGCATAGGCATGATGTCCCTGCGACTCAAACCAACAGATACTCTCTATTGCGCACTGCCCCTCTATCACAACAACGCACTGACCGTTTCACTGAGTGCTGTCATGGGAAACGGCGCATCGTTAGCGATTGCCCGAAAATTCAGTGTTAACCGGTTCTGGGACGATATACGTCATTATGGCGCTACCAGCTTCTGTTATATCGGTGAATTCTGTCGATACCTGCTGAATCACCCTGCAAGACCCAATGACGCTGACAATCCGGTAAGAACCATCATCGGCAACGGGCTGCGACCGGATATCTGGGAAGCCTTCAAGGAACGCTTCAGAATCCCATCCATTATCGAGTTTTATGGCGCCAGCGAAGTCAACCTGGTGTTTTCCAATGCCCTGAATCTGGACAAAACCGCAGGCACCTGTCCGATGACTTATGCCGTTGTCCGTTACGATGTTCAAAACGACTGCCCCGTTCGCACCCCCAAAGGATTCATGGAAAAAGTCAAGAAAGGCGAAAGCGGTCTTTTGCTGACAAAGGTGACCCGTCGTATGCCATTTGATGGTTATACGGATCAGGAAGCATCACAGAAAAAACTGTATCGCGACGTTTTTCAAGCCGGTGATTGTTACATCAATACTGGCGATCTTGTAGTCCGCCAAGGCTGGCGACACATTGCATTTTCTGACCGGATTGGCGACACCTTTCGCTGGAAAGGGGAAAATGTCGCCACATCCGAGGTTGAAGCGGCGTTTACCAACTTTCCTGCTATTGACCATGCAGTCACATACGGCATCAGCCTACCGGGAACGGATGGCCGGGCCGGAATGACGGCTCTGGTCGTCTCAGAAGCAAAAAATGCCCTCGACCTGGAAGCGCTGACACAACATGTTCGAAGACAGCTACCCGGCTATGCCGTCCCACTGTTTCTCAGAATCTGTAATTCACAACAGATGACGACAACCTTCAAATACCAGAAGACCACCTTAAAAAAGGAAGGGTTCGATTCCAGCCAGTTCAATGATCCTGTGCTGGCATTACTGCCAGGAAGCCAGCAGTATCAGCCCCTGCAAACCCATGAGCTGGAAAAAATTCGTGCCGGAAAAGTACGCTTCTGACTTATGTCAGAAGCGAGCAGGCCGGAATCTGTCAAATAATTACACCAGCCCACGTTAAAAATACGATAACCCATTGTTTTTTCGGGCAGCTCAGGCTATCCGGTGGAAATATCCCCCACCATCACATACGCTTTTTTTAGTAGTCAGTGTTTCAACGTCTACGCCATTTTCAGCCGCGCGCCAGGGATTGGATCATGTGCGGACGAAAGCCCCGCCAGTCATCACTTTCAATGAATATGGCGGCGCTCTGCCACTGCAGGTAATGGACAACAATTTATGGCAGACCAGGTCTGGGTTTTAAAGATTCTGTCCGGCCCCCATGTCGGCGCAGAAATCACTCTGGATGCAGGCCAGTACTCACTGGGCCGGCACGAAGAGTGCGACCTGGTGCTCACCGATAACACCCTCGCCGATTATCAGCTGGAAATCCTCGTTTCTGAGGATAGCGTTGATATTCGGAACCTGGCTGAAGGCCAAGGTGTCTACCTGAATGGTCAGGCTCAGGAAAACCAATTTACGCTTCAGCCCTTTGTGATCGTGACCGCGGGCAACCTGCATTTTGCCATGGCACCTGAAGGTGCCACATGGCCAGAGCTGACCATGCCAGACCTGACGGCACCGGCACCAGCGCCTTCCACTCATACCGCAGAAGAACCCGCCCATTCGGATACGTTCCAAGAGCCACAGGATGGCGAAGACATTCCGGTTCTTGACGATAGATTGTCTGACGATGAACTGTCGGAGCTCGAAGAGCAACATTCATCCGGTCCCGGCCTTATGGAACGGCTGCGTGCTTTCCTGCCGGCTTCCGGGAAAAACGTTGTGATTGTGGCAGCCGCAGCTGCACTGCTGGTCGGATTTATCAGTGTTTTTTCCTGGCTATGGCAACTCACTGATCCCGCCCTGGCCGAAAATGAAAAACCCATTTCCCATATTGTTGAAGCCGAAAAACTGCGGGTACTGCAAAACCTTGAAGATATCACCCTCAAGACATTGCCTGACGGTTCTGTCTTACTGACAGGTTATATTGTCAATGGCACGACCAAGCAAGCCTATCTGGATGCGCTCACAGAGAAGTCAGTCCTTTTCAATAATCAAATCATCGCCCTGGATGAAATGCAGGAAAATGCCATGGCGGTGCTGAAAATGCACGGTTACAAATCACTGACCGTTGCGCTGGACACACTCCCTGGCACTCTGATTCTCAGAGGTTACCTGCACACCGTCAGAGATTTGACGAAAGTCCGTGAATTACTGCATCAGGAAGTGCATGGGCTTCAAACCATCATTGATCAGCTTGAATTCCAGAATACCCGCATCAAGACGCTACGCTCCATGCTGAAAGAAAAGGCGCTGAGCCAGCGCATTAAGCTACTGGATCAGCCCGGCAAGGTGATCATGAAGGGGCGTCTCATGGACATCTCTCAGGGGTATCATCTGAAGGAAGTGGTCCGGAACTTCCGTGAAAAATACGGCAAGCGTCCTGAGCTGGTTATTGATGTCACCCTGCCATCTGCCGATCTGGCCACCCTGCAGCCCATCATCAATATCAAGAGCGTCACCATCGGCAAAGAGCCCTTTGTGATTCTGGATAACGGTGAGAAGTACCTGAAAGGCGCCAGGCTGAAAAACGGATATATACTTGAAAGTATCACCCTGGAATATCTGACGCTTCGGCTAGGCCAGGAAAGAATAAAATACTACATAGGAGGCAACCATGGCGGAAGCTGATAACGTCTCCCTGTCGCTGACAGAAGACCGTCTCAGTACCGATACGGACGGTCAGTACAGACAGGAACTGATTGACAGCCTGAATGCAGAGGCCGCGCAGCTCAAGAGCAGCAAGCAAGGCGGTCTCTCTCCCGAAGAGTTTGAGCAGACCGATGCGCTGATCAAAGCGCTGGATGACGCCGTCAAGGTGATCGAACTGACCTGGCTCAAATACCACAAGGCCTCAGGCACGCATTAAGATGGATTTATCCACTGCGATCAGGCCGAATGCTTGCACGTCTGTGGACTAGACTTAATAGAGTCGCGGGGAACAGGGAGAGGTTCTTATGTCGATTTTGAATAACGGAACAAACAGCATCAGCTTTGATCAGGCAACGGATCGCCTGTCCAATAAGTTGTCTGAATTTGAAAGCAAGCTGGAAACGTCCATGCAGGATCTTGACCCCAGTAACCTGGCCGACATGATCAAACTGCAGCAGGATGTGAATAAACTCACCATGCTCTACAGCGTAGACAGCTCGGTCGTCAAAGCCGTCAAGGATACCGCGCAGGGCATTATTCAAAAGATCAACTGATTCAGGGATTTAGGGGGGAACCAGGGACATGGTCACCGTAGAAACCTTAAGACTGCTGGCCGATATCGGGTTTATGGCTACCAGCAATGGGATGTCAGGCCAGGCCAAGTCTATTTTCAAGGCCATCGGTCACATTCGCCCCAACAGTGTTCTGCCACACATTGGCATGGCACTGAACCATCTCAACCTGAACCAGTTTCAGGATGCATTGGATGTGCTTGAAAAGAAAGCCCTGAAGATCGAGCCAGACAATCCTACCGTTCGTGCCTTTATTGGTATGTCACTGATGTTGATGGGTCGCAACAGCGAAAGTGAAAAGTTCCTGACACCGCTGACATCATCCGATGATCCGCTGGCTGCCAACCTGGCAGAGAACCTGCTGCAGGAACTCAAGCATCACGCTGACAAGAAAAGCGCACCGCCAAAAGCCCCGCATTGAGCAGTACCGGGGCTTTACTGTTCCTTTTGCAGCCACTGCAATAGATTTGCCTCCAGCGGCTCATCTGCCTCTAGACTCAGCAGCCAGTTTTCATACACTTCGACTAATTGATCACAAGCCACTTGGTCCAGCCTTTCGATAACATTCACTAACTCAGGCATTACAGGCGTTGTGAAATAATCAGAATCCAGCATCACATATCGACCTTCCCTGTTATTGGGGGCCGCGAGCAGTTCAATAGAATCCGGTAAACAGTAAAAAACCGGAATATCTCCCCTCGTCCAGGCACGAACGATGTCATCTCGATGACGTGTTATCGGTTCACCAGGGCCTTCTGTTTTCCCATGCTCTCTGATCATCCGATCAGCCATGCTGTTTTCGGTTTTATAGAGTGCCTTCAAGGAAGGCTCACAGAACACATGTAACTTGTTGATATCAGATATTTGCTGCCTATGCTGGTGATGTGTCAGCACAGGGGAGCTGACGGGTAATCCAGTGAGTCCGTTAAGAAAGCGGGTAATCAAGCCTGATTTAGCCATAACCAACTGCAGCGCCTGCCGAAACCCTTCTGCCACAACGGAAGCGTATTGGCTGTGCTGATGAGGATCGTCAGCGATATCATCACTTTCCTCCCAGAACACACCAATTCTGGTTTTAGACAGTGATGATATTTCCCATATCAAACCACCGACATTGGCCACATCTTCAGCGAAACCTGCCACAACCGACTGAGTAAAGCTCCGCTTTGCATCTACCAGATACGGCATCTCATTCTTAACAAGAATATTGTTGTGGTGAGCATCTCCCTGCCCAGTTACCAGCAGGAAGGCCGACAACCACCCTAATCGGCGATAAAACGATTCAGACCACTCATTGCGAGGTGTATTGACGTCCAGATACTCAGAATATCCATAATGGCATTCTGAATGACGCACAGTTTCGACTTTAGCGACTTGTTTCAAGCAACCGAATACTGGTTCACCAGCCCATTGATTAAATAATTCTGTCAGACTCAACGTTTCATTCTTCTGGTGACTGTTCACCAGCAGGGTTTCAATACGCAGGTCTCTGGGTTTGTATAAAATTGACTCTTCATGGCTGAATCGAACACGTGTCGTTCCCTGAAAGCTTTGATCCGTTAGCGGTTCAAGGCCTGCAATTCGCAGATCATCCTGATTACCAGAATTCAGGACGGTTTCAATCAGTGACTGGCTATCGTTATTCAATCGTCGCAACAATGTTTTTATTGCCTGAAGATCAGCAACCAAGCCTGCTTTTAGCTGCCGCCCCCACAACGGAAAATGATCCAGCAACGCCTGTGCCGGCATTTTGCAGGGATCAATGGAAATGGCTGATTTCGAACAGATGGCCTGAAGCTGATTCAGTTGCTCACTGAGCTTGGCAACAATCGGCGCTGTCAGTGTCGGTATAACCTCGTCTATCTGCCATCGGTCAGCTGTGAGCCTACTGTCTAACAGCGGATACAAATAACGATTGAGAACTGGCTGAATCAGTCCCGCTGTCCATTCATCTGGATATTCGGTGGTCTGCAGAATCTGCCAAATTCTCTTTTTTGAAAGCGACGCTGTCACTTTACCCGCATCCGATAGCTGCAGATAACGCCTCGGCTGAATCACCGGTTGTCTGGTCGTTTTCTTCAGCAAGTGATGCTTCAACCCCCACAGGATATTGAACATCACCAGAGGCCGAGCCAAGGCAATATTGGTACAGAGCTGATCTACACCTGCGCCCAACAGTGCACCTTCCAGCACCGCAGTCTGAAGTTGGGCATCGACCAGGTGGTTGATACCATCGAAGCAAACAGCAGCTTCAGACCCCATCAGCACCCTGCGCCCACGTGGGAGGGTTTCAATGACCACAGCGTCGTCCAGCAGGTTTGACGCATAATGCCCGAAAACAGTGGCCATTGATAAACCCGGATAATGACCAGACGGCTGAAATGTGATGCGATCAGCCTGCCGCCCCAATCTCTCCACTAATGCCATATAACGATCTACAGAAGCTGACCAGGAAAACTGCCTCTCGACCCGACATTGTCCGGCAGCCCCAATCTCTTCTCTCTGCTCATTGTCTGCTACCAGTACCATCAAAACCTGTGACAAAGCTGCCACATCAACCGCCACTGTCTGTGCTGACGCCAGCAGGTTACGCTCAGGTTCATAGTAAGCTGTGGGAGCGACCAGGGCATCAATATCGCCCCAGCTCGTCGGGATGAGATAGCCGGAATGCCCATGCTCAACCAGATCCCGATAGCCATCCCAGTCAGATAACACCACGGGCAAACCAGCAGCCATAGCTTCCAAGGGGGCAAGACCAAAGGTTTCCTGGGGATTATCAGCCAGAGAAACAAAGATATCTGCTGCTGCGTAAATGGTACTGCGTTCATCAGGCGCCATATCAAAGTTGAAGAGAACCCGATCCTCTATCGCCAGTTGCCCCGCGGTCCGCGCCAGGGACACCACATAATCATCACTGGCTGATGACTGGCCACTGATATACAACACAACATCCTGAGAATGCTTTATCGCTTCCTCACTCACAATCTCGTTAAGCGCGAGAATCAATGGATGAAGATCCATTTTGTTCCCGGCATCAATCCTGCCAAGGTACAGAATAATAATGGCGTTTTGAGGCAGTTCTAGCACGTCTCTCGCCAACGTTTTATTGATGGACGGAAAGTCCGACAGTTCAACCCCCAGAGGCAAAAACTCAATACTGCAATGCTCTCTGATGGTTACACTATGCCGATCAGCCAGCTGCTGCTGAACATCACGCATCAGTTTTTCCATTGCCTGCAGAGCTGCATTGCTGGCGCACAGCAGGGCATCACAGGATTTTTGGGGAGAGAGGCACAGGTTTCTTGTGGTCGACAGAGCAACATCCTGACACAAGGAATGAACCCGCCCCGTTACAGGAAACAATCGGGATGCATAAGCCTCCCTTAATTCCAGCAATGGTGCAATATAATGATCGCCACAATGAAATACAGAGTAGTCATACTCAGACAAGCACATCGGTAGCAGGTGCAATGGGTAAACCTGAATCCCAGCTTCCAGCCCATAAACATGAAGGTATTGCGTCCAATAAGCATCTACGTCAGGACAGTCATCGGCTACCATGAAAAAGTGATACTCAGAGAAGTCACTGTATCGCACCAGCGCCTGAAGAAAGCCTATATTCGCCACCCGTAAGCCGTTTTGATATCCCTCTCTTCCTGACTCCGCCGGAGAAAGGATGGTGGCAAACCGTAGCATTGTTTTAGCCATGCCGGTCAAGGCATCATCATGAGGTTAATACCACCGCCACCGCCAGGCTCATTGATAATATCCCGCACATACAGGAAACAGCTGCCAAAGCTCTCCAAGGCTTCCTGAAACTGGTCCAGTTGCAATCCAGACTCCTGCAAACGTCTGTGGAGCCAGTAATGATCATCATCTTCATTGATGCTGAGGCACGCACGTTGAGCACGAATCAAAGGCAGGCTTTTTTCTGCCAGTTTCATTGCCAGCTCCCGCCGTTTATCATCCCCTTCAGGTAACGCTGCAAGCTGGGCTTCCAGATAGACACGCCCGGCACGGGTATAGCAAAGGACATCAAACCCATTCATTTTGAGGGTATAGCACCCCTCTTCCGGCGTGATCGGGTCAAGCTGGTTCACGTGGGTTAACTCATCCATCAATGCAGTCAGACTCATGGTTCGACCATCCCTGTCAGTGGCTGATGCTGTTCGATAATTGCGTGTTATTTACAACAGTCTAGCAAGCGTCTGTTATTCGGCATTCAGACATAAAAAAACCGATCCTTAAGGATCGGTTTTCTCGTTGCTAACACTCTGCGATATCAGGCAAACTGACGTACCCCGTTGGGCACAAGATCTACCGAAAGTTTTTTAAAGCAGAGAATTAACAGGACAAATGCTACCAGTGATGTAATGAAGCCCACAGTCATGGAATCAGTCATTCCCATCGCCAGATAGCCAAAAAATGCCACCAGCGCAACGCCGCCACTGTAGGGCAACTGGGTCATAACATGGTCAATATGATGACAAGATGCCCCTGTCGAAGAAAGGATAGTGGTATCAGAAATCGGCGAGCAGTGATCCCCAAAGACCGCCCCGGCCAGAACGGCGGACATAATCGGCAACAACTGTGCGATCTCAGTACCGGCCGCCATATCACCGGCAATGGGCAGCATGATACCAAACGTACCCCAACTAGTGCCGGTCGCAAACGCCATGATGCCTGAGATCACGAACAGCAACGCCGGGATCATGGACGCATCAATGGAACCGCTCACCAACCCTGCGAGATACTTGCCAGTATCCAGGTTACTAATGACATCAATCAACACCCAGGCCAGCACCAGAATATATATGGCATCCAGCATGGACTTGGCACCATCGACAAATGCCTCTGTCACCATGCCTGACGGCAGCTTGTGACGTAACAGCATCAGGATGGATACCAGTAGGCCGACACTACCGCCCATCACCAGCGACGTTGCCACATCGGTATGCTCAAAGGCGCCCAGTACAGTAAAGCTTTGTCCAGCTGCGGCCTGAGCCTGCGCTCCGGTCCACAGGATCGAAAATACCGTGGCAATCACCAGTACGATGATGGGAATCACCAAATCCCCCACATGCCCCTTATCACACTCGGTGATTTCAATTGCACCGGGCGGTTCCCCCTTCGACGGATCATACAGCTGACCTTCCTGCGCCAGCAGTTCATGCCGCTTCATGGGGCCAACATTGAGATCCATCCAGGCAGCCAGAACAACCAGCGCCAGTGCAAAAATGGCATACAGGTTCATCGGCACCATGGAGACAAAAGCAGCAAACGGGGTAATATCGGTCACGCCATGGGTCAACATGACAGAACCAATCAAAGCAATGATGTAAGCCCCCCAGCTGGAGATCGGTGTAATGACACAGACCGGCGCGGCAGTAGAATCCAGGAGGTAAGCCAACTTGGCCCGGGAAATCCGATGCCTGTCCGACAGAGGCCGGCTGATATTACCCACGGCCAGACTGTTAAAGTAATCATCAATAAAAATGATAATACCGAGCATAACAGTCAGTAACTGAGAGCCTTTCCGGGTCTGTATACGCTTACGCGCCCACTCCCCAAACGCACGTGTGCCCCCGGCCAGCGTAATCAGGCTGGTCATGACACCAAGAATGACCAGAAACAGCAGAATAAACACATTCCACTTATTCAAGCCATCATCCCAGAACACTTTCAGAAAGGCGGAAGAGAGGTATTTCACAAACAGGGCAGGGTCAAAACTGGTCAGCAGCAGAGCGCCGCAAACAATACCGGCCGCCAATGACAGCAATACCTTGCGGGTAATCACTGCCAGACCAATGGCGACGGCGGGCGCCGCCAGAGAAAGGGACGAAAACTCGAAACTCGCTAATTCCATAACTTCTGATCTCTTGAACAGGTACAACTGTAGTCCAAAACAGTCACCCTGGTGATAGACGATCAGGAGCGCGATTGATGCTGCAAAAAGGCCTGCACCCAAAAAGTCAGTACATTCACTTTTCCCACAGCGGTAGCACTCCACGGACCCGGCATCCATCCGCTCTCATCGCGACAAGCAGACGATGACGGATTACACCTAATGGCATGTGTACCGCAGACAATTGCCTGCGGAATACACCGTGACAGTGTGGCGTCTCTTAAACGACACACCAGCCGATGGCACTGACACGCTGAACCGGCTTCGGCGGTGTTTCCTTTCACAGGAGATCTCGGGCGTCACCCTACTTCCTGTTACTCTTAAGCACCGCGCCTCTACCAAGAGGAAGACCCCCGCAGTATGCCCCACAGAAAACTTCGCGACAACGAAACACGTACATTCCACCCGCTTTTGCCACTTACACTTACTTCGCCGTCAGTCTTGCTGACAGGTAGCGGTTAGCAGGTATGGAGTATCAGAAATGAAAAAGCAGAAGACAGCAGAAAGGTAACCGCTTGCGCCATGTCATCCCCCTTGCCTGCAAAGACAGGGGGTACAGAAACAGGCGCTCACGGTGTCAACGGAGACGATGACGGCTTATCACGTGTCCGTCAGTGCTCTTTCTTTCCCAGCTTGTCAATCAGGAAACAGGCGACAACTGCCGTGGCCGCAAAACCACCGAGAAAAATCAGGGGCATTGCCGAGTAGCCAAGAATATTCCAGATAATCGCTTCCAGTGTGCTCATGGGTAAACTCCTTGGTGTTATCCGGCTTACTGCCAGCCTTCAATGCCGCTCATATCCGGCAGCTGATGGGCAATCCCCTTATGGCAGTCAATACAGGTTTTCTCACCTGACGCCAACGCGGAGCTATGCATCTTCATGGAACGCTGCCCCTGCTCAGAGAAATCCATATACTCAAAGTTATGGCAGTTACGGCACTCCTGGGAGTCATTGGCTTTCATCCTGGCCCATTCCCGGGTCGCCATCTCCAGTCGATGCGCCTCATATTTCTCACGGGTGTCAATCTTGCCCGTCATCTTACCCCAAAGCTCCTTGCTGGCCTGGATTTTCCGGACAATCTTGGGTCCCCACTCTTTGGGTACATGACAATCAGGGCAGCTGGCGCGCACACCAGAGCGATTGCTGTAATGGATGGTATCCTTGTACTCCTCGTACACATTGTTCTTCATCTCGTGACAACCGATGCAGAACTCTTCCTGGTTTGTCATTTCCAGACCGGTATTGAATCCGCCCCAGAAAACAATGCCGGCGACAAAGCCAAAGGCCAGGACGGCCCAGAGAGCGATGGCGGCGGGCCGGGTCAATATGCGCCAGTAGCGCGTTATCACTGCAGGTATTTTCATATGTCAGCCTTCCGTCCGGATCTTATTCGTTGTTCAAGGTTTCAACAGACTTGAAGCGGTTCTTGATCAGGGGTTTGGCATCTGCCTGTGTCACATGGCACTGGGTGCAGAAATACCGCAGTGGTGAAACATCCGCCAGCTGCTTGCTGTCCCGGGTTTCGAAGTGGGTGATGCTGATCTTGGTGGCCCCGGTCTGCTTGTAATTCTTCCAGCTATGGCAGCTCAGGCATTTATTGCTGTTCTTGTCGATCCGGTAACCGCGGATCTGGTGAGGAATCAGGGGAGGCTGCAGCACATAATCCCTGGCAATCGTCTCCTGATCCCGGTGTATTTTTTTCATCGGTTCCGCTTTTGGCACCACATCCAGTTCAGGGGCGCCACGCAGCGAGTGCACATCTTCGGCGAGGGCCATTCCGGTAACACCCAGAATAGAGAGCAGGCCGGCAAGCAGCACGGCACGGAATCCATTCTTTTTTTCATTCAATATGTTATGCATTAGTGCTTCTCCGCCTGTCTGGAAAATCGTGTTCTGAATTCAAAAACGTCCCTGGCGCAAACGTCGATACAACGTCCGCACCGGGTGCAATCGGTTGCGATAAGCTCGGGGCCCAAACCTTTGGCCTCACCTTTCAATGCCGGAGGCAGGATCTGTGCTTCCGGGCAGACGGCATAACAGTCCATGCAGTCATCACACTGCTGTCGCCGTGTTGCCGAAACACGCAGGGGGCTGATGCGCCCCAGCTGGGCATAGAAAGCCCCCAAAGGACACAGGTGACCACACCAGCCATGCCGCGTGACCAGCAAATCCAGCAGAAAAACCGCCATTACCAGGAACCATCCCGTTCCCATGCCGAACAACAGTCCGCGACTCAGCTGCGAAACAGGATTAATCCATTCCCAGGCAAGCAGCCCCGTCGCCACAGGCGTCAGTAAGACGGTCCCCAACAACCAGAGACGCGCATTGCGGGATAACTTATGACTGGTTCGAATACCCAGTTTCCGGCGCAGGCTGGCTGCAGCATCGGTGATCATATTGACCGGACACACCCAGCTGCAGAACACCCGCCCCCCAGCCAAGGCATAAAATCCGCCCACAATGACGGCCCCGGTCAATGCAGCCCATTCCGGAACATGCCCACCCAACAGGCTTTGCAGCACAGCCAGCGGATCCGCCAGGGGAACCGTATCAAGAACCACACTGGCACTCAGGTTTCCTTTCAGCCACCAGACACCGGCCAGAGGGCCAAGTAAAAAGAGTCCCATGACGGCCAACTGTGACAGCCGACGTAACAGCAACCACTGATGCGCCTTCAACCAGCCTTTGACGACAATGGCTTCCTTACCTGGCCAGGTATTCATAAGCCACCTCCCGGCAACCGGTCCGGCAGATCCAGAGCCTCGGGAATCAGCGATTCCCCGGCTTTGTCCTTCTCTTCCCAGCCCAACCGGTAGTGGTTCCCCACTTCACCCAGCGCCAACTCCCGCGGCAACACCTTTATGGCTGCAGTCTCCAGCACACAGGCTTTCTCACACTGGCCGCACCCCGTGCAACTGTCTGGGTTAACCACGGGTTCAAAGACCGCGTGTCGGCCAGTTCTACTGTTACGTGAAACCACTAGCGAGATGGCCTCATCCAATAGCGGACAGACCCGGTAACAAACATCACAGCGAAGCCCCTGCAGATTGAGACAGTTCTGTCGATCAATCAGGACAGCCAGCCCCATCCGGGCTTCATTGATATCGGTTAGTGCATGATCCAGCGCCCCGCTGGGGCAGGCTGGGACACAGGGAATGTCATCGCACATCAGGCAGGGATTTTCCCGAGCCTCAAAGTAAGGCGTTCCCGTCACAGCAGGCTCTGAAAACGTCGCCAGCGTCAGGATGTCCCAGGGACACGCTTCAACGCACAACCCACAGCGCAAGCAAGCCCCCAGGAAGTCCGGCTCCGGCAGGGCGCCGGGTGGCGGTAAAGCCTGTGCACCCTGACTGCGGCCGGGACTGACCAGCAACGTCAAACCCAGCCCCGCGATCCCCGCGGCGCAGGCAGCCTGCGCGCTTCCCGCCAGGAACCGGCGCCGGCTCAAGGTCCGTCGCTGGACACTCGCATGATGGCTGTCCGGGTCGCGGGGTGCGCCTGTCATGGTGTCAGGCCTTCATGACCTTGACCGCACACTTCTTGTAATCCGTTTCCTTGGAAAGCGGATCCGTCGCATCCAGGGTCAGCTTGTTGACCAGCTGAGCTGCGTCGAAGAAAGGGATGAAGATCAACCCTTTCGGCGGACGATTACGACCACGGGTTTCAACCCGGGAGCGCATCTCACCCCGCCGTGACACCACTTTAACCTCCATACCCCGGCGCAATCCACGCTGCTGAGCGTCATCCGGGTGCATGAAGACAACGGCATCCGGGAAGGCGCGATACAGTTCCGGCACCCGACGCGTCATGGTGCCTGAATGCCAGTGTTCCAGCACCCGACCGGTCGACAGCCAGAGGTCGTATTCGTCATCCGGGATTTCTGCCGGCGGCTCATAGGGCAGGGCAAAGATCCAGGCTTTGCCATCCGGTTTGCCATAGAAACGCACGCCTTCCCCTTTTTTCACATAGGCGTCATAGCCTTCACGGAAACGCCAGAGGGTTTCCTTGCCATCCACCACCGGCCAGCGCAAACCGCGGGCCTTGTGGTACATCTCAAACGGCGCCAGGTCGTGTGCCTTACCGCGACCAAAGATGGCATATTCTTCAAACAGCCCTTTCTGGACATAAAAGCCGAAGTGCTTCGCTTCGTCGTTATCCCGTTCTGGGTTGACCTCATTCAGCGGATACCGATTCACCTGACCATTGGCATACAGGATCTCAAACAGCGTTTTTCCACGGTATTCCGGCTTTTTGGCCAAGAGCTCTTCGGGCCAGACCTCTTCTACCTTGAAACGCTTGGAAAATTCCATCAGCTGCCAAAGATCAGATTTCGCCTCACCCGGCGCCTTCACCTGCTGGTACCAGAACTGGGTCCGGCGTTCCGCATTACCATAAGCGCCCTCCTTTTCCACCCACATGGCGGTAGGAAGGATCAGGTCGGCAGCCTGGGCCGTCACGGTTGGATAAGGGTCGGATACCACCACGAAGTTGTCCGGATTGCGGTAACCGGGATACCCCTCTTCATTCATATTGGGGGCCGTCTGCATGTTGTTGTTACACATGACCCAGTAGGCATTGAGCTTGCCGTCTTTCAGCATACGGTTCTGCAGGACGGCGTGGTAACCCACCTTGGCCGGAATCGTGCCTTCCGGCAACTTCCAGATCTGTTCAGTCTTGTCACGGTGTTCCTTTTTCTTGACCACCATGTCCGCAGGCAGACGATGCGCAAAGGTGCCGACTTCCCGTGCGGTACCGCAGGCAGATGGCTGCCCTGTCAGAGAGAACGGGCTATTGCCGGGTTCTGAAATCTTGCCAGTCAACAGGTGGATGTTGTAGATGATGTTGTTCATCCAGACACCACGGGTGTGCTGGTTGACTCCCATGGTCCACAACGACATGACCTTGCGGTTCGGATCAGCATAGAGTTCCGCCAATGCCAGAAGCTCTTCCTCAGAAACGCCGGACAGTTCCGCCGCCTTCTCAACCGTGTATTCACTGACGAACTTGGCAAAGGCATCGAAATCAATCGGCTTTGAGGCGCCCTTACCGGCATTTTTCGCTTTCTGCTCCAACGGATGCTCAGGGCGCAGGCCATAGCCAATGTCGGTCACACCCTCCCGGAAGTTAACGTGTTTACCGATGAAGTCCTTGTTGACCTTGTTGTTCTGGATAATGTAATTACAAATAAAATTACCGATGGCGAGATCCGCCTGCGGCTTGAAGATAATCGAATAATCCGCCAGCTCACAGGACCGGTGCTTGAAGGTCGACAATACCGCAACCTTGACGTGTTCAGCACTCAGCGCTCGATCCGTCAGACGTGACCAGAGGATCGGATGCATTTCTGCCATGTTGGAACCCCAGAGCACGAAGGCATCGGCATGCTCAAGGTCGTCATAGCAACCCATGGGCTCATCAATGCCAAATGTCCGCATGAAACCGCCGACAGCAGAGGCCATACAATGGCGGGCATTAGGATCAATGTTGTTCGTGCGGAAACCCGCTTTCATCAATTTGGAGGCGGCATACCCCTCCCAGACCGTCCACTGCCCAGAGCCAAACATCCCAACCGCTTCCGGCCCCTTGGCCTTCAGTGTGGCCTTGAACTTCTCCGCCATGATATCGAAGGCAACATCCCAGGAGACCGGTGTAAATTCCCCTTCCTTGTCATACTTACCGTCCGTCATTCGAAGCAGCGGTGTTGTCAGGCGATCTGCACCGTACATGATCTTGGGCAGGAAATACCCCTTGATGCAGTTCAACCCTTTGTTGACCGGTGCATCCGGATCCCCCTGGGAAGCAACCATGCGACCATTCTTGACGCCGACCAGCACACTGCACCCCGTACCACAGAAACGGCAGGGCGCCTTATCCCAGCGGATATCACTCTCACTGCTTCGGGTGATCAGGTTGGTCGCGCCCGCAGGCATGGCGACACCGGCTGCTGCCGCTGTCGCCGCCACGGCGCTGCTCTTGATAAAATCCCTTCGATTCTGCTTCATGGCTATGCCTGCTCCGTATGGGTATAAATCAGGGCGGTGGATACGACGCCTGCCGTTAACCGGACACGTTCAATACCCTCAATCATGGTGCGTTCACCGGGCTCTTCTTCCACCGTCACAATCAGCTTGCCGGACGCCTCAGCGATATGAACCTCAACGCCCTGCAACTGGCTCAAGCGATCCATCACATCGCTGCGGACCTCCGGGCGGGTGTGTACCAGAAGACCACTGATGCTGTAGCCGCCTAAGGCTTCGGAAACATCATGATTCTTCATATCAATCTGTCCTTATACTTTGTTCGTTTTCAGTCATCGGCCGAATCGTAATGGCATTAACCGGACAGGCGCTCTGGCAGGCGCCACAACCGGTACAGGCTTGCTCATCAACCTGGGGCATGGCGATACCACCAAGAACGGGGCGAAAGGTGATGGCTTCCGGTTCACACTGCTCACCGCAGGTTCGACATACTGTCCGGTTATGGGTCAGACAGCGCTGACTGATCTCTGGTGCCAGCTGCCATGGGGAACGTTCCTCTGAACGCAGCAACGCGCCGGGCTGACAGACATCTACGCATTCAGCGCAGAAAGTGCATTCACCCTGGTGAAAATCAATTTCGGGAAAACGGCCTGAACCAGGCTTGATAATCTGTTCCGGACAGGTACGGACGCAGTCACCGCAACGGGTGCAGAGGTCAAGGAAATCGGCTTCGGTAATGGCCCATGGAGGACGTAACGCTTCGTGTTCAGTACTGAACTGCCCCCTGAGAAACCACCGTCGTTTGGAATTAATAATGTCCGACCTTAATATTATTTGTTTTTATATGGGTATTAGATTGTTACGGCTTAACCTTCGCAAACTTTTGACTTATATCAATAATCAAGCAAATTCCACTGATTTGGTCAGTAATGCGTAAAGTTTTATCAGCTTTGCATTTCCCTGATGAACAGGTTTCATTCAGACAGGATGACAACTGCACCAATAGGGACAAAGCAGCCTTATTCTGACTGCTTCCTGTTTGATCGTTCATAGAACCCATGAATAATCAGGAAGTATCAGATATTTCGCCCCATGCAAAAGAGAAGTAAGCCCAAACTCCAACCCGATAATGCCTATACAAAAAAACCCCGCCTGAAAAGGTGAGGTTTTTTCATCAATTGACAGCTTCAGAACTGAAACAGCCTACATTGAGTAATTATTATCAATTACTCCCACTCGATTGTTGCCGGTGGCTTGCTGGAGATATCGTAAGTTACCCGGGAAATACCGGAGATTTCGTTAATGATCCGGCCAGAAACCCGCTCAAGGAAGTCATACGGAAGATGCGCCCAACGGGCAGTCATGAAATCAATGGTTTCTACCGCTCGCAGAGCAACGACGTACTCATAGCGACGGGCATCACCCACAACACCGACGGATTTCACCGGCAGGAATACCGCAAATGCCTGGCTTACCTTGTGATAGAGATCAGCTTTGTGCAGCTCTTCAATGAAGATGGCATCAGCCTTGCGTAGTGTATCTGCATACTCTTTCTTCACCTCACCCAGGATCCGTACACCCAGACCCGGTCCCGGGAACGGATGACGATAAACCATGTCATAAGGCAAACCAAGCTCAAGACCAATCTTGCGGACTTCATCCTTGAACAGCTCACGCAGCGGTTCCACCAGCGCCATTTTCATGTCTTCAGGCAGGCCACCTACATTGTGGTGAGATTTAATTACATGCGCCTTACCGGTCTTGCTGGCGGCAGATTCAATCACGTCAGGATAGATCGTGCCCTGAGCCAGAAATTCGATACCGTCCAGACGGCCGGATTCTTCATCAAACACATCAATGAAGGTATTACCGATAATCTTGCGCTTCTGTTCCGGGTCAGCAATGCCTTTCAGGTTATTCAGGAAACGCTCACCCGCTTCCGCACGAATGACACGCACGCCCATGTTCTCGGCAAACATCGCCATAACCTGATCGCCTTCATTCAGGCGCAGCAGGCCATTATCCACGAAGACACAAATCAGTTGATCACCAATCGCCTTGTGCAGCAGCGCTGCCACCACACTGGAATCTACGCCGCCGGACAATCCCAGCAATACCCGCTTGTCACCTACCTGTTCACGGACTCGGGTAACGGCATCATCAATGATACGAGCCGGTGTCCAGAGTTTTTCACAACCGGCAATATCGATCACAAAGCGCTCGAGAATACGACCGCCCTGCTTGGTATGGGTGACTTCCGGATGGAACTGAACACCGTAGAAGTGACGGCTGTCATCAGCCATCGCGGCAATCGGGCAGGAGTCAGTGGACGCCATCAGGACAAATCCTTCGGGCATGGCGCTTACCTTGTCACCGTGGCTCATCCAAACATCCAAGCTCAGGGTGCCATCATCCGCCACATGGTCTTCAATGCCGGTCAGCAGGCCACTGCCATGCTTGATGTTGACGCCAGCATACCCGAACTCACGCAGATCCGAGCAGGACACCTTGCCGCCAAGCTGCTCCGCCATGGTCTGCATGCCATAACAGATGCCCAGTACCGGAACACCCATTTCGAAGACAATGGACGGTGCCCGCGGGGTATCTTCCGCCGTAACGGTTTCAGGACCTCCGGAAAGAATAATCGCTTTCGGGGCAAAATCACGGATCGCCTGCGCATCCATATCGAAGGCGTGGATTTCGGAATAAACGCCAATCTCACGAACGCGGCGGGCAATCAGCTGGGTATACTGGGACCCAAAGTCCAGTATCAGAATTTTTTGTGAATGGATATCAACGGACATGAGAACTCCTGTGCACACCTGCCGTATTCGTCATCAGCAAGTTCTTATTGTGATGACCATGCTGGGCCGGAAAGGTTTCCCGGCCCGTCATCACAGGCTTAATACTTATCATTGCCGGCACGGCGACCTTCACCCTGCCGACATCTACCATCCAATACGATGATTAGCGAACCCGGTAGTTAGGCGCTTCCTTGGTGATGGTCACATCGTGAACATGAGACTCGCTCATGCCCGCATTGGTAACCCGCACGAACTCAGGACGCGTACGCATGGCCTCAATATCGAGGGAGCCGGTATAGCCCATCGCTGCACGCAGACCGCCCATCAGCTGGTGAACGATCGCACTGAGTGTGCCTTTGTAAGGAACACGGCCTTCAATACCTTCCGGTACCAGCTTTTCAACGCCGGCATTGGCATCCTGGAAGTAACGGTCGCTGGAACCCTGTGCCTGTGCCATAGCGCCCATGGAACCCATGCCGCGGTAAGACTTGTAGCTACGGCCCTGGTACAGAATGATTTCGCCCGGCGCTTCATCGGTACCGGCCAGCATGCTGCCAACCATGATGACATGAGCGCCTGCAACAACAGCCTTAGCAACGTCACCGGAATAACGGATACCACCATCGGCAATAACTGGTACATCGGTATCTTTGAGGGCTTCAACGACATTGGCAACGGCAGAGATCTGCGGTACACCGATACCGGTTACGATACGGGTGGTGCAGATTGAACCCGGGCCAATACCCACTTTCACACCGTCGGCACCGGCTTCAGCCAGCGCTTTGGCAGCTTCAGCCGTCGCAATATTGCCACCAATGACCTGCAGGTTCGGGTAGGTTTCCTTAACCCAGCGAACCCGGTCAATAACGCCACGTGAGTGACCGTGAGCAGTATCAACAACAATGACATCCACACCCGCCGCAACCAGCGCTGCGACACGATCAGGAGTTTCCGGACCGGTACCCACAGCCGCACCGACACGCAGCTGACCGTGCTCATCTTTACACGCGTTAGGGTAATCCTGGGCCTTACGGATATCTTTCACGGTCATCATGCCGACCAGCTTGCCCTGCTCACTCACGACCAGCACCTTTTCAATTCGGTGCTTCTGCAGCAGTTTACGGGCTTCTTCCTGGCTGGTGCCTTCAACCACAGTGACCAGACGCTCACGGGGCGTCATGATATCGGCCACGTTCTTGGTCAGGTCTTCTTCAAACCGGACATCACGGCTGGTGACGATACCCACCAGGTCACCGCTATCCATCACCGGTACACCAGAGATATCATACTGACGGTAAAGTTCCAGCAGATCGCGAACCGTGGCACCGGTATTGATGGTGATAGGATCCTTCACAACACCACTTTCGTGCTTTTTGACCTTGCGAACTTCAGCTGCCTGTTGCTCTATGGTCATGTTTTTGTGGATAATACCCAGTCCGCCTTCCTGAGCCATGGCAATGGCCAGACGCGCCTCGGTGACCGTATCCATCGCTGAGGAGATCAACGGGATATTGAGTTCGATACCCTTGGTGATCCGCGTCTTAAGGGACACGTCTCTGGGCAGAACTTCGGAATAGCCGGGAACGAGAAGAACATCATCAAAAGTGAGAGCTTCCTGAGCAATACGCAACATGTTTGCCTTCCGAATCAAGATATAGCCGGATGAAAAGGGGGTCAGGCGGTTCCCTTCCGGAGTAGAACCGCATCTGCCAGAAAGGTAAATTCCATCAATTATAACTGCGCCCCATAGCGTCAACAATTCTTATATTTTTCAAAAAAATAAAGGATAATAGGAGGGTTTGTGTGTCTCGATTTCGAAGGCACCCTGTCGACCTGCCGGAAGGACCTGCCCATGGATCGCTTTTCCCCTCCCGCTTCCACCTCCTCCGACACCACCCAGCGCAAGGTCATCAGCGTTTCCGAGCTCAACCGCCAGGCCAAGCGGCTACTGGAAATCAGCTTTCCTTCGATTTGGATTGAGGGCGAAATCTCCAATTTTGCTCGTCCGGCCTCCGGCCACTGGTATTTCACGCTGAAAGATCCTTCCGCCCAAGTGCGGGCGGCCATGTTTCGAAACAGTAATCAGCGGATTCGCTTCCTGCCCAAAGAAGGGCTTCAGGTGCTGGTTCGTGCACGGGTTAGCCTGTATGAAGGGCGTGGCGACTACCAGCTAATCGTCGACCATATGGAAGAAGCCGGGGAAGGCGCACTGCGGCGTGCATTCGAGGAACTGAAAAACAAGCTGGCTCAGGAAGGGCTGTTCGATGACAGCCGGAAACAGCCACTTCCCAGCATGCCGGAACATGTGGGTGTGATCACTTCACCGACTGGTGCCGCCATTCGCGACATCCTGACCGTTATGAAACGCCGCTTTCCCGCAACACGGGTCACAGTCATTCCTACGTCCGTTCAGGGCAATGAAGCGGCAGGACAAATCGTCCGCGCACTCCAGCTGGCGGAAAAAGCGAGCAACATTGATGCGCTTATTGTCGGCCGGGGCGGCGGATCACTGGAAGATCTCTGGCCTTTTAACGAGGAAGTGGTGGCAAGAGCCATCGCAGCCTGCCGACTCCCCATCGTGAGTGCCGTCGGCCACGAGATTGATTTCACCATAGCGGATTTTGTGGCAGATCATCGTGCCCCCACCCCTTCCGCCGCCGCCGAAATCCTGACCCAGAACCAGGATGACTGGCGAAATACGCTACGCATTTACCAGAGAAAGCTGGCCTCTCTTACCAATGCCCGCCTCCATCTGCAACAGCAGACACTGAATGCCCTGAGAAACCGCCTGCGTCATCCTGGTCAGAAACTGCAGGAACACAGCCAGCGACTGGATGATCTCTCCATTCGTTTGCAACACGCCATGCGGCATCAACTGTTGACGAGGCATAATTCCCTTATCTCCGCTGACAAGCATTTGCGACAGGTTTCTCCACTACACCTTGTGCAACAGCTCAAGCTCCAGAATCGTCACTTTGATCTTCGACTAAATACCAGCATGCAAAGCCTGCTGTCACGACTGAAGCAACAAATGGAACACCTGACGGGTCAACTGGAAACTCTTAGCCCACTGGCAACCCTATCCCGCGGTTATGCCATGGCTCAGACACCTGATGGCAAAATTATCCGCAACAGTCAGGCAATTGCTGAAGGCGACAACATCAAGGTCAGCCTCGCCAAAGGGCATTTACTGTGCTCAGTCACCGAAACTCACTGAGTACACCGCAATAAAAAAAGGAGGGAAAACCCTCCTTTTTTATTTACCGTTTCTTTTTCTTCTTTTTCTCGATTTTCTTGATGTGCTGCACCAGACGCTGCTTCTTCTTGATCTGACGTTCATTCAGCTTGTTCTTACGACCGGCAAACGGGTTATCACTGGTCTTGAACTCAATACGCACAGGGGTTCCCATAATATTGAGCACACGTCGAAACGTGTTTTCCAGATAACGCTTATAGGAAATGGGGACATCACCCGTCTGATTACCATGGATTACCAGTGTCGGCGGATTGGTACCACCCAGATGGCAGTAACGCAGCTTAATCCGGTGTCCACGCACCAGCGGCGGCTGATGACTACCCACCGCATCTTCCAGAATCCGAGTCAGCTGGTTGGTAGACCAACGCGAGGTTGCCGCCTCATAGGCTTCTTCAACGGATTCATATAAATGCCCGACACCGGTACCGTGCTTGGCAGAAATGAAGTGAATGCGTGCAAAATTGATAAACGATAGACGACGCTCCAGCTCAGTTTTCACTTGCTGGCGCTCATCCTGGGTCATACCGTCCCACTTGTTCAGGGCAATGACCAACGCACGACCGCTATCCAGCACAAAGCCCAGCAGATGCAGATCCTGATCGACGATACCTTCGCGGGCATCCAGCACCAGAATCACAACATTGGCATCTTCCATTGCCTGTAGCGTTTTGATGACAGAGAATTTCTCAACACCTTCAGACACCTTACCACGGCGGCGTACACCGGCCGTATCAATCAGGGTGTAACGCTGCTCAAAACGCTCGTAAGGGATATAAACACTGTCACGGGTCGTACCGGCCTGGTCGTAAACAACCACGCGGTCTTCCCCAAGCATCCGGTTAACCAGGGTGGATTTACCCACGTTGGGTCGACCCACTACCGCCATCTTGATGCCTTTATCAGTATCAACCTCTTCTTCAGAAACCCTGGAATCCGGAAACTCATGCAGGGCCTCTTCGATCAGCGCCCGAACGCCGCGACCATGAGCCGCTGCAATGGGGTGCGGATCACCCAGGCCAAGGCTGTAAAATTCGCTGGCCGCAGAATCCGGGTCAACCGTATCCACCTTGTTCATGACCAACCACGCAGCCTTACCCTGCCGACGCAGGTGATCTGCAATCATTTCATCCGCAGAGGTCAGCCCGGCACGGGCATCCACAATAAAGAAGACCGCATCAGCTTCATCAATGGCTGCCAGCGACTGACTGGCCATCTTCGCATCAATCCCTTCCTCGTCACCGCTGATACCCCCGGTATCAATAACGATATACGCGCTGTCGCCCTGACGCCCTTCACCGTATTTCCGGTCCCGGGTCAATCCTTCATAGTCAGCCACAATCGCATCGCGGGAACGCGTCAGCCGGTTAAATAACGTGGATTTCCCCACATTGGGTCGCCCGACAAGGGCAATCACAGGAAGCATAAGTCTGTTCCGAATACTACAAATACTGAAATAGCAAACGGCTGCCCTCGGGCAGCCGTACATTAACGATCAATCGCGGCATGTTCTGTCTAGGTCATGGGTGACTCATCAGCGAATTTGCAATGCTGACAACTCTCCGCCATTACCATAGACATAGATCATGTCACCGGATACCACGGGCTTGGCCCGGATACCGGATG
Organism: Kistimonas scapharcae; assembly: GCF_039540975.1. Classification (NCBI taxonomy): domain Bacteria; kingdom Pseudomonadati; phylum Pseudomonadota; class Gammaproteobacteria; order Oceanospirillales; family Endozoicomonadaceae; genus Kistimonas; species Kistimonas scapharcae. Next base: position 9,540 of record NZ_BAABFL010000081.1, on the reverse strand, counting down.
AATCAATTTTCTTGCGACCCAGCAGCTGGCCGTCCAGCTGGGACACTACGTGCAGGTAACCTTCAAAATCACCCACCAGAACGTAGCTGCTCCATGTCGCAGGCCCACTCAACTGGCGGCGCTCAAGGTCTTTCTGACTCCAGATAACACTACCGGTCCGCTGATCAACGGCAGACAGGATACTCTTATCATCAGACAGGTAAAGGTTACCAAATCCTTCAGCCAAGCCCTGGAAACTGGAGGCTTCACGCGCCCAGCGAATACGACCACTATCCGGATCCAGCGCTACCACATTACCCTGGTAACTAACCATATAGAGGGCACCACCTGTCATCACAGGGGTACCATCCACATCGACCATTCGCTCCAACTCAGAGCTTCCCTGAGGAACCGCTACACGACCTTCCCATACCAGCGAGCCGTTACCCGCCCGGTAAGCACGCGCTTCGCCATTTGCAAAGCCGGCGAAAACGGTACCATCAACAACCAACGGCGAACTGCTGCCGCGCAATGTCAGCAGAGGCTGCAAGGTATCCTGCTGCCACAACCTCCGGCCATCTTCAGCGGAAAAGCCTGTCAGCTTGTCATCAATAGTCTGTACGACAACAATACGTCCATCCGTAGCAGGTGCACCCAGCACTTCACTGCTCACCGGCGCCCGCCAGATCTCCGAACCATCGTCCTGCTTCAGGGCAATCACATACCCATCCAGCGTTCCCACCAGAACCAGACCATCAGAAGCGGTCACCCCGCCCCCAATCGGTGTTTCCAGCGCCTGCCGCCACAAAACTTTGCCATTATCGCTCCGCAAGGCCATGACCAAGCCTTCAGCATCAGCCACGTAAAGCGTATCGCCATCAACTGCAGGCTCAAGTTTCAGCCAGGTTTTACCCTGACCATCACCGATGCTGCGACTCCAGACCTCATCCACTTTCACTTCGGCTTTGATATCCGGCAATGGATTTGGCGCCAGCGTCTCCTCATCCTTGGAAAACATGCTACAGGCAGACAGCCCCATGGTAGCTCCAACGAGCAACAGTGCCTTTAGATTGGCGACAGGATTGCGTTTCACTTGCTTATTTCCTTCCGCTCGGCGAGATCATCCAGTTTCATTTGCGCAAGAGGACGCTGTGAACCTGCGACGCCAGCCGCATCAACTGCTGATTGATAAGCCTCTCTTGCTTCATCTCGACGCCCCAGGGCCAACAACACATCCCCCCGGACTTCACCATACGTTGCCTTGAATGCGCCAGGCTGCGTGATCTGATCCAGCAATTCCAACGCTTCGGTCTGCTTCGCTTTACCACCCTGGGCAAGCAGCACCTGCGCCATTCGCATGCGTGCAACAATTTCGATCTCACGACCAAGCTTTTGCAGGAGCAACCACTCCAGCTCATTAACGGCCGTACCCAGATCGCCATCCACCACTGCATTGCGCGCTTTAAACAGTGCCGTAAACTGAGCATAGACGGAACTTTCAAAGTCTGTCTGCAAAGTCTTGCTCAGATGCTCGAAAGTCGCCTTCTGCTCATCCGTCAGCGGCTGTCCCTGACCGGCCACAACAATATCCAGCAACTCCTGGTAAAGCGCGGAAGCGGTCTGCGCCTGTTCTTTCTGATGATTCTGCCAGGCCCTGTAGCCATACACAGAACCCAGTGACACCACCAGACCCAGCAATATGGCAGAACCATAGTTCTTCCAGAACGCCTTGATAGCGGCCAGCTGTTCCTCTTCGGTCCTTAAACTATCCACACTTTACTCCCGGTATTCGCAACCCTATACAGCCAGCAGCGCGAGAACATCTTCCGGAGTACAGGCTTCCTGCGCCTTTTCCTCGCGGAGGTACTTCACCGTGACCAGCCCTTTTTCTGCTTCATCTTCGCCCACGATCAACGCCAGAGCCGCACCGGACTTGTCTGCCCGCTTCATCTGACTTTTCAGACTGCCGCCGCCACAACTCATCAGCACCCGCGGCCTGGCCGGACTGGCACGCAACTGCTCTGCCACAGTCATGGCGTAGGGCAGAACATTGCCCATGGGAATAATAATCGCGTCTACCGGTGAATGCACGGTATCCGGTACCAGGTTCAGGGTTTCCAGTAGCAACACCAGTCGCTCAATACCCATGGCAAAGCCACAAGCAGGAACCGCCTTGCCACCCAACTGCTCAACCAGTCCATCATAGCGACCACCACCGCAGACAGTTCCCTGGGAACCCAACGCATCAGTTACCCATTCGAAAACAGTCTTGTTGTAGTAATCCAGACCACGAACCAGCTTCTGATTCACGACATACTCAATACCGGCACGGTCAAGGATAGCCCGCAACTGCTCAAACTGTCCCCGGGACTCTTCATCCAGGAAGTCGTGCAACAGGGGGGCACCTTCCAGAATCCTGCGGGTACTCTCATCTTTGGAATCCAGAACGCGCAGAGGGTTGGTTGTCAGACGGCGCTTACTGTCTTCATCCAGACCATTCTCATGGGCTTTCAGGTAATCCACCAGCCCATCACGATACCGAGCTCGCGCCTCAGAACTGCCCAGCGTATTGAGTTCCAAAGTGACCTTGTCAGCCAGGCCCAGATCACGCCAGAGCGCTGCAGTCATCAGAATCAGTTCTGCATCAATATCCGGCCCTGCCATACCGTAGGTTTCCACACTGATCTGGTGAAACTGACGGTAACGGCCTTTCTGGGGTTTTTCATAGCGGAACATGGGCCCCATGGTCCACAGGCGCTGAATCTGGTTATAAAACAGACCGTGCTGAATTCCGGCACGCACACACCCTGCCGTCGCTTCTGGTCGCAGGGTCAGGCTTTCATTGTTCCGGTCAGAAAAGGTGTACATTTCCTTTTCCACCACATCGGTATGCTCACCGATACCGCGGGCAAACAGGCTGGTGAATTCAACGACAGGAACCCGCAGCTCCTGGTAACCATAACGTCCGAGCAAACCGCGAACAGCATCCTCCACATAACGCCATACCGGCGTCTGTTCAGGAAGAATATCATTCATGCCGCGAATGGCCTGCAGCTGTTTAGTCAATGTGACTGTCCTTCTATACTGCTTCAATCAAACAAACAACATCCAAAGCCTGGCTGATCAGCCCAGCTTCAACCGTCCCACCTTCTTGCCAGAGACAAGCATATCCAGCGTGACCGGCTTTCCGTTGAAATATACACTCTGAACGGCGGACACATCGCCGAAAAGAATACTGATCGGCCCTTTATCGGCCGTCATGTCCAGTTCCGAGTCAGCCCGCTTCAGATCCGCAAAGAGCACTTTGTTGTCCGCCCCCTTGATCTGAACCCAACAATCGGCACTGAAGCGAATAACAAGGCGATGATCATCAGAAGCGATGACCTCCGCAGCAACCACATTTTTTGTCTGCTCTGATGCTGAGGCTATCTGGAGCGATGACTCGGGCTGAGCGGCCTCAACCCGTTCATCATCCGGTGCAGCCTCTACAACTTCAGGCTCAGCCTCTATTATTTCTGGCGCTGCATCCTGTTCGGAAGTTTCACCGGCAGCGGGTGAATCTTCACGGGAAAATATATCTTGCTCTGGCACCGACATCGGCACTGATGCTGACTCTACAACAGGTGTTTGTACATCATCCGTTTGACTGCCTTGCCACCAGTAGACACCACCAGCCGCCACAACCAGCAAAACTAACGAGAGCACAGTAAACATGGCTTTGGCCCGTCGGTTGTGCCGGTCAGCCACCGCTTCATACTTAGCCTTTTTACCTGCATCAATATCAGGCACATCAATCACTGAGAACCGGGCAAGTACATCCCCTTCATCCAGTCCCAGCAGCCTGGCATAACCTTTCAGGTAACCTTTTATAAACGTCTCGCCAGGCAGCACCTCATAGTGCTCGGATTCCAGCGCACGCACAAAATCCGCAGAAATCTTTAATGCTTCAGCCACTTCACGAACATCAAGCCCCTTGTCTTCACGGGCCAGCCTCAGCAAATCCCCAAGACTCTCACGGACATCTTCCGTTTCGATAACAGGGGGCTCAGAAGGTTCCTGATTATTATTATCTCTGTTAGTCATTGTAACGACGCCTGTATTCTCGGTACTCATCTGAGCCGGGATAGAGCTTGCTTAAGGTCGACGCATACTGAACGGCGAGCGGCACTTGATCAACAGCGCGCGCCACCCTTATTCCCAACCAGAGACTGTCTGGCGTCTGCTGCCCGTAAACATCAAACTGCTGATAATGTTTAAACGCTTCTGGGTAATAGCCTTCAGAGAAATAAATCCTGGCCAACTCCAAACTTGACGCGGACAGATTAGGCTGTAGCCGCAATGCCCGGCTGAAGCGCTCCTTGGCCTCGGCTTTTTCTCCCTGCTTCAGGGCCACAAAGCCAAGATTCTCAAAGGCCCGACTGCGGTTATCATAGTAGATATCCTGGGTCACCTCTTCAAACGCTTCCTCAGCCTCATCATAACGGCCCGTCTCAAACAGCAGCGTACCGTAGTTGTTACGGATACCGGAGTCCTCACTGTTCAAATCGAGCGCTTTTTCAAAGTTTTGCTCAGCCAGCGCATATTCGCCCTGCTGTTGGTAGACCACACCCAATACACCATAGGCACGAGAAGAACGGCTGTTGCGCTCAAGGATTTTTTCCAGGCGGGAAATCGCCTTCTGGGGATAGCCGTGCGTGAGAAAACCGTAGGCAATCTCAAGGTTCTTCTGCTCGTAATTGTCATCATCCGACGATGTATCAGACGATGTGCTCACACACCCCGCCAAAGGCAGGAGCACCACAACACTGACACATATCCGGAGAAGTACCTTGATCAGATTGTCCTTTCGGTCTCTCATGCGAATCCCGTCAGGAAGCCATGCCCATCACCTTGACCGGCTCGGCTTCGCTGTTTTGCTGTTGTTGATCCCGATACCGGGCGCTGCGACGAGTACGATCCTGGACCTGGCCCACTAACTGCCCGCAGGCGGCATCGATATCGTCACCGCGCGTCTTGCGAACTGTGGTATTGAAGCCTTTTTCCAGCAACATCACCTGGAAACGCCGTATCGCATTATTACTTGGACGTTCGTAACCCGAACCGGGGAATGGATTAAAGGGTATCAGGTTAATTTTACAGGGTACATCCCTGAGCAGGGCGATCATCTGCTCGGCGTGTTCCGGCTGGTCGTTGATCCCCTTAAGCAGGGTATATTCAATGGTGACCACCCGGCTTTTATCCGACAGCGTAGACATATAATCGTGAATCGCTGCCAGCAATTCTTTCAGCGGGTACTTTTTGTTGATGGGCACCAACTCATTGCGCAGGGCATCATTCGGTGCATGCAGTGAAACTGCCAGAGACACATCGGTCAGACCAATCATGCGACGCATGGCTGGCACAACACCGGAAGTACTCAGTGTCACCCGACGCTTGGACAAACCGTACCCCAGGTCATCCATCATCAGGTTCATGGAATCCATGACATTGTTGAAATTGAGCAGGGGCTCGCCCATGCCCATCATCACCACGTTGGTGATGGCACGATCACTTTTGGCCGGCACACTGTTAAACGACTTCGCCGCCAGCCACACCTGGCCGATAATTTCAGCCACGGTCAGATCAGAATTAAAGCCTTGCTTGCCAGTAGAGCAGAAACTGCAGTCCAGCGCACAACCGGCCTGGGAAGAAACACAGAGCGTGCCGCGCTTACCGTCCGGAATATAAACAGTTTCAACACAGCTTCCGCTGGAAACACGCACAACCCACTTACGTGTACCGTCTGCAGAAAAATCGCAGGACACCACTTCCGGCCCGCGAATTTCTGCACAGGCCTTGAGACGCTCTCTCAAGGCCTTGCTGACGTTGCTCATCTCGTCAAAGTTGTCGACCCCGAAATGATGGATCCACTTCATCACCTGCTGGGCGCGGAATTTCTTCTCACCAATACTGATGAAAAATTCTTCCAGCTTTGACTGGGTCAGGCCCAGCAGGTTGGTTTTTACAGTTTCAGCCGTCATTTCAACAGGCACTCCGGGGACAACAACAATCAAACCACTCAGCGTGTGCGAGGGCAGATCTCTTCACCAGGGAAGAAATAGCTGACTTCACGCTCCGCTGACACAGGAGAATCCGACCCATGGACGGCATTCTCATCAATCGTGCTGGCGAAATCGGCACGGATAGTGCCGGCCGCCGCTTCTTTCGGGTTGGTCGCACCCATCAGTTCACGATGGGCCAGTACCGCATTTTCGCCTTCCAGAACAGACACCACGACCGGACCAGAGGTCATGAACGCCACCAGATCACCAAAGAAAGGCCGCTCCTTGTGCTCGGCATAGAAGCCTTCCGCCTGAGTGCGGCTCAGGTGCAGCATCTTGGCGCCGATGATCTTAAGGCCTGCTTTCTCAAAGCGGCTGTAGATTTCGCCGATCACATTCTTGGCTACGGCGTCCGGCTTAATGATGGACAGTGTACGTTCAATAGCCATGGTAGGTTCTCCCGATTGACTTCCCGATGACAAAAAGCCAGACATCAGCCCGGCTTCTGGGTGTTATTCTTTTTCAGTGGACAGTGCGGAAAACCCGCCACTATCCGCCACTTGGTCGCGCGATTCTAACCGAAGCCTTCGGTTTTTGCGAGCAAGCACACCCCAGCCTACGAGAAGCCCTTCAGAGAATCACTCCCAGGGGAAAAAGACCCAGGTATCCTGGCTCACATCGGTGAGATAGGTATCCGCCAGGTCCTTGCCGGCCGGTTTGGCATAGATAGCCGCCACATGGGCCTTGGGCAACAGTTCACGGATCATGCGGATGGTTTTGCCGGTATCCACCAGGTCATCAATGACCAGCCAGCCTTCACCTTCATTTTCCAGCTCAACGCCCTTGAGCAGGTTCAGCTCACCCTGGGCCTTGCCGTCATAGCTGGCAATGCAGACCGTCTCGACATGGACAATATCCAGCTCACGGGACAACACCGCCGCCGGCGCCAGACCTCCACGGGTAATCGCCAGCAACCCTTTCCAGGGCTGAGCCTTCAGTTTTTCTGCGAGGGCTTTCGTATCAGCGTGAAAGTCCGCCCAGCTGATGTGCATTTCCTGATGATAACCGTGTTCACTCATTGCGGTAGACCCTTGTAACCACCAAAACCACAACAGGCGGACTGGCTTTTCTGCAAGCCCGAATGCCCGTGGCGAAAAAAAACGGCGATTCTAGGGATTCAGGAGGACATAGTCCATGAGGAATGTCCGTCAGGTCAAACACCCACCTAAACAATAAAGAGGGGTAAACCTGACAACATACGGAGGAAATATCAATAGCAAAACCCAACCTGAGTCTTACCAGCCTCAGGAAAACAACTAACAAAGAAAGTTATGCTGACAGCAAAAAAATTTCGCTTTTATTAAACAAGATACTCAAAAGATAATACTGAAAATATTTCAACACTCTTCACGTATCACGATGACTGCACTACTGGCACTGCTATTTGTCTACTGGGTCGCCTACGAACTGACCCGCCCCCTCTAACTTGCACATCAGTCCAACACTTGCTTAATATCTTCCTCGCTAAACACATCAGCGAGTACTCCAGACGACAAACTGCCCATTGAGCCACCCCCTTCTTCTGACTCAGTCTCAGAATCAGAATGGGCTTGGATCATTAACGCACTCCAATCAGGCTCCGGCAACACAACCTCAGGACAAACAATTCCACATAATGCAGTAACATTAGCAACCTGTGACTGATTATGGCGTAACGCATTAGCAACCTCAGTGAGCGTTGATTTATAGCTCTCAACAGAATGTGCTACAGACTCTAACGTACAAACTAACTGCCCTGAAAAAGCCTCATGCTCTTCTCGTGAAACTTCATCCTTCTTCTTAAGTGATCCAAATAGCGTCAAAGTACTAGTAGCATCCGCCCAGAGTCCGCCTAGAGGCAAAATCTTTCTACAGCGCTCCAACGTTTCCACACCACCTTTAAGCTCAGCCAACCCTTGGGACAAAGCCACACTATGCATATCCCAAGCTTTATGCTTGATATCATCATGCAGACTTTCTCCATAAGCACTTCCTTGCCAACCTTTGAGAAGTGCTGCATCTACGGACTGAACAATCGAATGCAAACTGGACAATCGATTTTTAACCCTTCTATGCAGAGCACTGACCTCTTCTACAGAAGCAGCACTCTCCTTAGCCAAGGCAATACCGATATCATATAGTGCTGCACGCGCCGTTAGCGAAACCTTATTTTGTCTCTCATGTAATAAATGAATAATTGAAGGGCGTGCAGAAGGAAAAATCGCTAAAAGTAAAGATCTCAAACATTGCCTAACCGCCTTACTCTTATCCTTATAATGAAATAATCCCTGAATAGGAAAAGCGCTCTTAATCGATCGATCATATTTCTTGCTATTACGAACACCTATCAAGGCAGAACCTTCACACACAGGCACCAGATACCCGGAGCACTCACCCTTAGCGGCACATTTAACAAAATCAACTAACGCGCTATAACAATCAGACGCCACTCCAGAATCAGGATATGAAATCATCAAAATACCTCAGAGATAAATAACAACAATTGATATCAGTTAAATATCTGTCGTTTCAACAGCTTCTTGCTGATTATCACTACCACCTGACGAGTCCTCTTCTACTTCATTGAACTTATATGCATAAAAATTCTTCTCAAATCTCGATACTGTTTCATATAGGCAGTGCATATGCTCACCCAAGCCCTTTAATTTCGAGAATTCCTCAACCATATCAGTCAACTTTATGCACAGCTTACTATCTTTAACACCTCCCCGAGCACTTTCACAACTCCCCGTCATCTTACTAATCATTACACCAAACTTATTACACCCAAACAGAAACTTCCCTCGCTCGGATAACATCTGTTCAAAACCTGCAAAGATTTCGCGATCACGATCAGGACAATTTTTAGCAAATCCCTTTTCACGAAGTTCCATATAATATTTAGCAACACGCTCTATTCTAGGACAAATGCGCTGCTCATAAAACTTTTCAATATCTATTAATTTAAAACCCATATCACCAGAACCCAAATAGCCTTGCATCCTTTCAAAGGGGACATCTATATAGGCAACTGCCATACCAGCAGTAAGATCATAGGCATTCTCATTATCATGTAAGAGGTTGTTAATCGATGCCCTTGAAGCAGTTCCTTCAGGGAAAAACTTAACCAACAATTCCTTCAAATGTTTTCTAACGACTTCATTTTTTTTGTTATCCCTCTCAGATTCAGAAGACATACTTGCCGATGCATCGCCCACTTCTGATTTTGAACGCGACAAACCTCGTCCCACTTTCTTTTTGGAAACTGCCCACACTTTATAAGCCCCATCGGGCCCTTTATCCCCCAACAGAATTCGGCTACCTGGACTTGTCTCACAAGCTTCTACAGCAACCTGCCTGAATTCTTGCAATGCTTTAATATAAGCCGACACCTCAACTCTTTTCCTGATTACCACCTAACATAAGCCATTCTCCCGTCTAAACTTACGACACTGGTTTTCCTTGGGTTAGGAGACGTGTC